>DCCL01000220.1:8664-19654 GCA_002313795.1 Faecalibacterium prausnitzii | reverse complement strand
TCAATAGCTGTCAGGAGAATGAAGTCCTCCCAAATCTCCCAGCGGCTGTGCTTCCCGGTCAGGCCATTGAAGATTTTGAGGAAATTCTTCTGGTGGTCATCCCGGATGCTGCGGGTCACTGCTGCCTTTGCCATAGGTTACTCCTCCTCGCTGTCAGCAGCGGCGAGGGTGTAGTGGCCGTTGGAGAACTCAATCACGCCAGCGGATTCCATACTGTCCAGCAGATCAATGGCCTTTTCTGCGGTCACGCCCATCTGCTGCTCCAGCATCGCCTGTGCGACCCCGCCGTTCTGCCGGGCAATCTCGGTGGCCTTTGCCAGCTCATCCGTTGCAGGTTCATCTTCCTCGTCCAGTTCCTCCGCATCGACTTCTTCCAGCTTTTCAGCTTCCGGGGGCAGGTCGGGCTCGCTAGTGGATTCCGGAATATCCGGCATTTTATAGCCCAAGGCTGCCAGCTTGCCTCCCTCGACCAGTTCACGGAAGAAGAACTGGAGCCAGAGGTAGTGCATATTCTTGAAGATGTTCTTGATTTTATTGAACAGGGTGTCGGAGATCGTAAAGGTTTTGCTCATGCGATAGGTCAAGTTGCCATCCTTGACGGTGAAAAGAATAGATGCGCCCGGAGAAATGTAGTTGTCCTCGGTGGCTTCCTCCAGCATAGACATCTGTTCGCCCACACCGCCCAGCGGACGAATGATCAGCTTGATGGGATAGGCGTTCTTGACGAAAACGTAGCTGAGGTTATTCGCTTCGCAAATGCCCTTGAGCTTTTCGCGATAGACTGCAAAACGTGCGGATTCAGACAAAGAGTTATCCATGATATGTGCTCCTTTCAAGTAGCAGAAAAATGATAATCGTTGTCCCGGTTCTCAATGGCGGTCAGTCCCACAGCGTAGGCTGCCCACATATCGGCCTTGAAGCCGTAGAAGAAATCCGGGTTCTTTTTTGTGCCCTTGCCGTTTTTCAGGTCATGGGCTGCAAATCGGTCAATCAACGCCCGCCTGATGGCGGCATCGTTGGCGCGGGAATCGTGGCAGATATGCCGCTTTTCTTCGATACGGCACAGCAGCCGCACCAGGCAACTGGCGTTCAGGGCTTCATAGAAGCGGCCAATCCAGAGGACGGTATCGAACACCTCCCGGCCTACCGACATTCCGTAGGAGGCCACCATCTCAATGACCGCCCACCGCCAGCCCTGCTCCCCGGCAGAGGAAATTTTTTGCAGCAGTTCCGCATTGTCGATTTTTCCAAATTCCAGCGGGCGCAGGGTGTCGCGGTCAATCACGCAGTAGCCAGACTGGGCGTTGCCGGGGTCGATGGCAATAATCGGACAGGTGCTCACAGGTACGACCTCCCAAATTCCTCAATGAATTTTGCTTCCGGCCAGCCGTAATACTCCATGGCCTTTTTCTGCGCCCACCTTTTCAGGCGGAGGTCAGCTTCCCGGTTGGTATGTACGGCGGTCACGCCGTTCTGGTGGCACCACGGGCAGAGGTTTGCCCACAGGCCAAGCTGCTTGCTCTTGTCGCGGTACGGCCCGAAAAAGACTTCGTGCCGCGCCGTGCGGTATCGCCCACAAATCAGACAGGTGGGGCTCTTGCTGAGGATGCTGGGCGCATAACCGTTGCTGTCCAGCTTCTCGCCGTATTCATTTTTTGCCATATCAATGCGTCCTCCTACGTTCAAAAGACTGCTGGGAAACCTGCTGCATCACCAGCTGAATCTTGTCCTGCATACTCTGGTCAGCCAGCACGTTGACAGGCTGCGCAGTAGCACCGATGCGCCCAAGGGTCTGCGCCCGGACACGCTTGATGAAATCCAGCTGCTGCTTGCGGAACTCCTTGTCCACTTCCGCAGCATCCTTGCTGCCATCAATATCGGTAACTTCCAGATCCGGGGCTTGCATGGCATCAGCAGCGCAGCGGCGCAGCTTTTCCATTGCCACATCCATACCGTCCTCGTGCGCCCACTTGTTCAGCTGCTCATAATTGGCGTGGCTTTCCTTGCGCAGCCGTTCCAGCCGCTCTGGACCATAGTGCAGAATGTCAATAACCGCTTTGGCGTAAATCTGCCAAGCAATTTTAGCGGCCCTGTCGCCCGCCATGCGGTACTGCTGCTCCTTGCGCCCACGAGGTGCCCGCAGCATCGGGATGCGATAGTCAGAGGAAACATACCCAGCCAACCAGCCCTCCCGAATGGCCTCGGCCTTGTCCTTAGAGGGTCGGCCATTGGCATCCGGGGTCATAATGACCTCTGTGTTCTGGTTCTCCAACTCGTGAATCCTGTCGGTGATGCGGTCAAGGCGCGTCTTGCCAACGCCGAACTCCTGATGCAGCGCAATGGCTGTACACAGGCACACAATCTGGCTGACCGCCTGTTGCGTATCGTCCATTTCGGTCTGAAATGACTTTTTCACGGCTCCGCACCTCCCGAAATAATCCAAACTCTGTGAGAACCCCATCCAGACCAGCTTAGAGCCTCCGTGTGGGTATTTACAGCCACATCCAGCTTGTTACCTACCACAGCACTCCCGGTGTCCTGAACGACCCGGAGGCCCACATCCTCGATATAGACCACCGTGCCGTAGGGCAGGATGCTGGTGTCGGCTGCTACGGTCACACCCGGCTGCACCTTTGCGCCGCTGGACGTGATACCGTGCCCCTCGCCGCAGATGTGGGCGTATTCCTCGGAACAGTAGGCCGTGCAGCTGAACGACCCGACGTATGTAAGGGTCAAATCGGTCTGCGCTGCCAGTTCTGCAGTCAGGTTGTCCACCTCGGTCTGAAGCTGGCTGGCGTTTTCCTCTGCATCAATCGCCCTCGTCTGCCAGTTCTGGAAGCGGCTGGCGTAGATGTCCCGCTCGGTTTCCAGTTCGTTCACCCGCCGGGAATAAGCCGTGCTTGCGAGGATGCAGCCAACCATCGCCCACGAAACGCACACGATCAGGCTGCGGAATGGTCTTTTCAACCTCATTCCGTACCACCTCCAATCTGCGCCGGGGCTGCACTGCCGGGCAGAGCCGGGGGCTGCAAACTCTCAACCGGGGCATCCTGCACAGCCCGGTCAAAACCCGGCCTGACGAACTGGCGCAGGTCTGCGCTGCTGCGGCTGCTGAAAATCTCCGACAGGTCTGCCGGGGAGCCAGCCCACCGCTGCACCGCCACCGGGAGGGCGGCGAAGATCTCCGCATTGCGGGCTTTGAAGTCCTCCCCGGTGAGTTTGCCCTCGCTGGTCATCAGGCCGCCGTGGGTCTGATAGTACAGATTTGCCTCGATTTTCCGGGCAGCTGCCGCAGCCTGCGCCCAGAGGTCATTCGCCGAGGGCTGTCGGGCAGACAGCAGCTTCTTGATCTCGGCGCACCAATCCACAATCAGCTGATTCTGATAGCGACATTGCGTAAACGCTGCATACAGAGCCGTTTCCACGATCTCGTCAGGAATGGAGCCGAACGCCCGGATGTAGATTTTGGTGTCTGCCTTGCGTTCCTCCAAGCTGCGGGCGCGGCCATAATGGTCATCAATGACCACCAGCAGCTCACGCAGTTTTGTGTCTGTCATGTTGAGCCTCCTAAAAGTTCTCCGAAAATTTCATCGTAGTCATCAGATGCCGAGCGTTTGGGCTGCTGGCCCGCCGGGGGCTTGCGCCGTTCATCGCGGGCTTGTACATCGCCGAGGGTTCTCACGCCCTCTTTCTGCCATGCTTTCAGGATGCCGTTGATGTAGTTCCACTTGCGAACCCCGGACAGTGCAGCTTTTTTGATAGCCAACATAATGAGGTCATCCGTGAAAATCTCCCGCCAGCCCATCAAGGAATCCCTTGCAGCCGGAGGGAAACCGCCGATGTTGTCCTCGAAAGAGCGGATGATCTCCGCCAGTCCAGCATCGACAGCCGGACTACCGTTATCTCTTACTCTTTCTCTGTTCTCTATCTCTTTATCTTTATCTTTCTCTATCTCTTTCTCTGTGGGGAAAATTTCCCCAGTTGTGTCCCCATTGGTTTCCCCAGTAGCCGGTAGAGAATTTGCGGCTTGAATTGCCTGTCTACGCTTCTTTGCTGCCCAGTCTGTTTCGCTACCAATCATATTTTGGTAGTCGGTGATTGACAGTGACCCATCCGGGTTTTCAAAAACCAGACCAATTTGCTTGTAGACATTCAAGGCCACCCGGACGGTTGCCAGAGAGAACCACTTGCACTCCCGCTGGATTTTTTCAGCATCGTAAGGAATGAGCATCTCTCCGATTTTGGACACCAAACAACCGCCCGTGTTGATGGTCTTGAGGCAGAGCATCTGATAGAGAACAACATAGTTGGCACCGTCTGGCTGGCTCATAAGGTAGTCAATCTCGTCCGAGGACATGAAGCTATCCTTGAGTTTTATCCAGTAATACCGTTTGCCAGTTGCCATTATCAGACCTCCTTAGAACGGCAAATCGTCCGTGTCATCGATTTCCGAGAAATCGTCAGGATTGCCCTGCGAGTAGGCGGCTTGCTGCCCGCCGGGGGCACTCTGCTGCCACTGCTGCCGCTGGCTCTGGGTATTGAAGCCCATCTGCTGCGGCTGCTGATTCTGGTAGGAGGGCTGCTGATAAGGCTGCTGGTAGCCCGGCGGCGGTGCTTCGCCGCCATCATCCACCCGCTGCTCCGTCTTGGGGCCACAGAAGTGAATCTTCTGGACTACGAACTCGGTGGCGGTGCGCTTCTGGCCGTTCTTGTCCTCGTAGGAACGGGTCTGGCACTGGCACTCCACAAGAGCCGTGCTGCCCTTGTGAAAATACTTGCAAACGAACTCGGCTGTCTTGCGCCATGCCACGAAGTTCAGCCAATCGGTAGCCCGCTGGCCATCCTGCCCGACATTATCCCGGTCAACGGCCATGCGGAAGCTGGCGACCGTCAGACCGCTCTGCGTGGTCCGCATTTCAGGATCAGCGGCGAAGCGGCCCTGAAATGTGCAATTATTCAGCATCGGTGTCCTCCTGCCTGACGTTACAAAATGCGTTCCGCAGCTCCTGCACAAAAGTGCCAGTGTCATAAGCATCGCCGTTGGCACTCTTTTGGTAGATGAGGGCGAGCTCGGTCTGTGCCCGAAGCAGAGCCTTGTACTCCTCGACCGTGATAGCGATGGTCGGGATAGCAATCAAATTTTCCATAACTGGTTCCTTTCTTCTCGCATGATGCGGACTACCTTGCGGCACTGGTCCACATCAAACATTCCAATGTGCGTAAATTCAATCGGAGTGCCCATCTTCTCGGACAGCCAGCGGTAGGCCTCGTTCCGGCGGCCACGGTAGGGGCCGTATTTCCAGAGCGGGTCAAATGCTGCATGAGCTGCCTTTTTCCAGCTGCGCAGCTCCGAATTTGCCAAGCGGCCAAGGGGCTTGTCAGACCCCTTGTGTACGCCGACATAGGCACCGCAGCTGGGGCAGAGGTAAATCATGCCGAAGCTGTGGCCGTGGTAAACCACCGAACTGTCCACGAAGTCTGCGGGTGTTCCGCAGTAATCGCAGATGACGATTCGGCCTTTCATCGTGACCATTCCTCCTTGTACCGGGCCAACTGTTCCGGGGTATCTGTTTCGATGCCCAGGGCTTTGGCCTCCTCAATCGCACCGTCAATCAGGTGCGAAAATTCTTTCGTGTCCATCTTGCTGGTGTCCTTGTAAACCAAGTAGCAGTTGAACCATTTCCCGTCCTCCTCCCGCACATCGAAGCAGCGGGTGTATTTATAGAGGTCGTGAACGTCCACGCTGACCGGGAGTTTGAAGCCCACGGTGCAGCCATCCTTGTCCCTTGCAACCGTGCCATAGGACACAACCAGTCGCTCTTTCACGAGGTCATCCGATTCGCCAGTTTCAGCGGCGATCTTGTTGACGAGAACGTGGAAATAGGCATTTGCGCTATGGCTGCGCTTGTTGCGGTGCTTCTTGATTTCAATGTCCAGCAGCGGTTCCTGATTCAGCTTGTCCCACAGGTTTCGGAAATCGGAATCGACTTCCAGCGTGATACGCTGTTTGCGGTTCAGGCTGAAACTTATATCCACCAGCCGCCCGGTCATAAGGCTTTCCAGTGCTCCTTGAACACGTCCATCAGGCCGAAAGCATCCAGCCAGTCGAAGAAATCCGAAATGATGGGGCAGATGTCCGGCGTTTCATCCCTGCGATAGCACTCTGTCCAAACGTCCATGCCGTTGCTGAAGAGGTAGGAGAACGTCTGTGCCTCTGGGATGAGCAGCATGTAGGTGGGGTGCTGGGTGCTGGAATAGAACTTCCCGCGCTCATAGTCCTTGCTGAACTTGATGTCGTAGATGGTGCCAGCTTTCAGAGCATCGAGGCGGCCATACAGGACCACGTCCATGCCGCGCACCTGAATCGTCCGGCGAGCCTTGAACTGCAACTGCCCGCCTTTGATGATGGCGGCAATCTGGCCCGCCGCCCAATTCCACGGATTGTTCGGGTCATCGTGGCCGTTGATAATAGCGGTCACGAGGTTCTCAAAATCAATGCCGTTCTGCATGGCCTCTGTTCTGGGCGTAGGCTCCCGGCGCAGCACCAGCATGAACTCCGCCAGCGGGTCGCCCTCGGTGGTCAAATCCTCGTAGGGATTCTCTCGAATAAGGTGCAGCCACGAGGACAGCAGCGAGTGAGTGACGAGGTATGCAGCCATTACTGTGCCTCCTCTGCGGGCTTGTACTGGGCAGAGTTCGGGTCAAACGTCAGGCCAAGGGCTTCCACCTTGGCTTTCCACTGGGCTTTCAGTTCCCGGCCAGAGGTCAGATGATGCTGCAAAGCCTTGAACGGCTGCATGGCGGCGTTGGCGGTGTCTGCATCCTTGATGCCGGCAATGATTTTGCTGCCCTCCTGCATGACCTGTTCGTAAGCCTCGTTCTCCTTGGCATTTGCAGCCACTTCCTCTGCTGCCTTGCTGTTGTACTCCTCAAACAGCTTGGTCAGGAAGTCGTTTTGACTGCCGGGGCCAAGGGAGGGAATCTTGTAGACACCGTGGATGCCACGGGTGCCCTTGGCGAAGTACCGTTCACAGTTGGAGAAGCCAATGGTGCGGTCATTGCCGTACATCTCCACGAAGCCGCCCAGATCCATAGGCTCCCACACGTTGTTCTTGGTCTGACCCTCGACCTTGATGCGGAGGCGGGTGTTATCGCCATCCTTTTCCTCGGTGGCGTGGAAAACGACCACGATGTTCTTTTTCAACTCGTAGAAGCAGTAGTCCATCAGCCGGACGAACTCACGGCCTACGAAGCCGTAGCCCTTGAGGGACAGGCTGCCATCACGCTGGCCATACTTGGGATTCTGCTTGATAGCCCACAGGCCCATCAGGGAAATCAGCTTGCCGGCAGTATCGAACACCAGCGTCTCAAAGTCGTTGAGGTTCTCCGGCTTCAGGTCGTTCAGAATCTCGTCATAGCTGCGGGGCTGGATGTACGGCATACGGTAGCGCGGCTCGATGCGGTCAATGCCGAAGTCGCAGTCGATGTGCAGCGGGCGGGGTGCGGACAGGGCCAGCGTGGACTTGCCAATGCCGGGGTAGCCAGCAATGAGCATCCGAATCTTCTTGGCTCCGTCCTGAATGTCGTTGGGATTGCGAATCATAATGTTTACTCCTTTTCAGTTGATAGGTTTACTTGCGGAACATAACGTACTTGCCAGTGGTGCGGTTGACCAGCTCCATGAAGTCAGGGCCATCCCGGACACAGAGATACTGGCGGAAGTCCCAGCCCTGCGCGGAAAGGGCTTCTTTCTGCCGCCGGGTCAGCTTTTTGCCTCTTACTTTCAAAAAATCACCTCCTCCTCGCACTTGTTGACAGCGATGTTCAGCGTGATGGTTTCCCGGCAGCGGCGACCAAAGTTGCCCTCCGGCCCGAACATCTTGGTTTTCTCAAACTCCCTTGCGCTGTACACGCTGGCGCAGTTCAGAACGCCGGGGATGCGGTCAGGATGAACAGCCCGGAACGCCTGACACGCCATCTTGTAGTCGGGTGCCCAGATCTCCGTCCATCCACCGCAGTACGGCTGCACATCATCGGAACCGTAGGTGAAGTAGAATTTTTCCAGATCCATCACTCTGCCCCACTTTCATCCTTGATGCTGATGCCGAGAGCGGAGAGCAAGAGCATCAAACCTACTTCATCTCCATCATCTAGGCTCATAAAGTCGAGTTCCCCGGCCACAAAGCCCTCGCGGAGAATCACTGCATTGCCCACAATGGGCTGACCGTGCTCCGGCGTACCGTAGAGGACGCTGGCGATGCTGTTGATTGCAGAGCCTTTCAGCAGCCCCTCATCGTCAATCACCATGCAGAGGCCTTCCGGCAGATACTTGGGATGAACCACCTCGATGTAGCCGCCGACCTCTTTCTGGAGGCTATCCAGCAGCGGCTCGCCGAAGTCCTTGAACTGAATCCGATTCTCGGTGTCAAACGCCAATCCTTTCATAAAATCACTCCTTTCTGTTTGTAGGCAAAATCAAGCGTAAATGAATTTCTTCGCATTGCAGTTGCTTTTCTTTGCCTTCGCTACGCGTATCCCGGCAATGCCTTGCCATCGCCATTCCTAGCGTGTCTCAGCTCTTCCTTTGCATGGCAAAACACATCCCTGCTATTCCTCGCCGTTGCTGTGATCTCACTGGTTTGCATATCGTTTCAGCGCCATTGCTGTGCGCTTCCTTTCCTGGCTGCGCTATGCCTTGGCTGCTCCTTGCATTCAGTGCGCCGCTTGGCCTTCGCATCTCGACTCAATACTCCGCCCTTGCCGCGTCTTGCCTCTCTAGGCAATGCCTTTGCCTCGCTTTGCCTTGCCTGGCTTAGCCCTTGCAAGGCTTATCGCCTCCGTACGAAGCTATGCCGTAGCCCTTCTACTCGAAACGATGCTGTGCAGTTGCAGCACGAGTCATGTCGATGCTCTGCCGCCGCAAGGCGTTACAGTTCGTGGCTAAAACACGCCATCGCCTTACTCGGTGATTTCATAGGAGAAACGGCCTTTGCCGGAATTTCGCCACTGACCGATACCACGCAGGGCACCGTAGTTCAGCCATTCCAGAACAGCCTTTTCGTGAGAATCGTCCATCAGCAGAACTTCAAACTCGCAGGTCGAGCCAGCAGGAATCTGCTCGCTGTTCGCAAGGCTCACACGTTCGCCCTGCGCGGTCTGGGCACGAAGCGGACGTTGGCACTCGGTCATTTCACCGTTGAAATGAATGGGAATCATGCGAGGCTGAACGAAAATCAGGCCATCAATGACCTTTTTGTAGGCGGTGATCTTGCCGGATTCGTTCACGGCTTTTTTCTTGCCAGTCTCGGTCTTGCCGCCGATTCTGGAAAGCATACCGCAGGAATCCTTGAAGAATCCCTTGACCTGATAGTCATACAGAACAGGCTCGCCATTTTCATTGCGAGGAAATACCGTCATGCCCTTGTCAGCCACGGCATCTGCGCCCAGTGCGGCGACTTCGTCCTCAACGGTTGCAGCGTCAGGGGACTTGCTGGCGATGAACTCGCGGGCAATGTTCTGGTTGCTGGGCCATGTGCCAAGCACAGGCTCAACAAAAGTCAGCTTGACTTTGATTTTTTTCATACGATTACTCCTTTTCCGGGAAGCACTCACGGACTTCCCATGCGTCTGCGGCCTCTAAGCAGTGGTCGCAGCCAACGATTGTGCCATCATTGGCGCGGTAGATGGTATCGCACCTCTGGTGGCAGATGGGGCACACAGGAGGGTCAGGGTAGCCAGCCTCCGCATCAGTCCTCGGATACAGCATCCAGCACCTCCCGCAGCTTCCGGCCCATCCAGCGTCCTACACTGTCCAGTGCGCCGTTGCTGTCCAGCCATACGAACACGGCTGCAACAGCAGCGGTCAAAACGAACTGCGCCGCCGGGAGCCGGGCTGCTGCCTGATCTGCGGTGATGCCGTACATTGCCATCAAGAGGTTCATCATTCTGCACACTTCCTTTCAGTTGTCTTTTTGGTGGCTCGATAGGCTTCCAGCTCGGCCATCAGCTCCGGGCTCTGCTGGAATCGCTTGTGGAATCCGAGGAATACGCAGCCGATTCGCTCCGCAACCTCTGGCGGTATCTCGTCTACATTGACGTGGATATTGGCGTTCATTTTGTCCTCCCGTTGGTTGAAAGTAGGCAAATAGTCTACTTATGGAGCAAAAAAAATCGGCTCCTTTTCCTCGATCGTGATGTGCAGCAGCTCACACAGGCCCTTGATTTCAGGTGCAGTGAACTCGGTTTTGTTCCGCATTTTGTTCAAAAAGCCCTGATAAGACAGGCCGATATAAGCGGCGATGTACTTCATTTTGTAGCCGGAGGCATCGATCTTCGCTTTGAGCAAAGTAGTATTGGTCATGGCGCAATTCACCTCGCTTTCTGTTCGGCGTAGACTGGTTGTCTACTGGGCGTATATTACCACCTCGTAGACCGAATGTCAACTATTTTTTTGAAAAATAAAAAAATTTGTTGACCTTGGGTCTACGGCGTATTATAATGGCATCAGAAGATTCAAGAGGGAGAAAGAGCTATGACAATTGGTCAGAGAATCAAGATTCGCAGAGAAGAACTTGGAATGTCGCAGGAAGACCTTTCCAAAAAGGTTGGCTACAAATCAAAATCTTCCATCAACAAAATTGAACTCGGCCAGCGTGTCCTCACGCAGTCCAAAATCAAGGCTCTCGCCGATGCTCTCGACACAACCCCATCTTATATCATGGGGTGGGATGAGGAACTGGCTGCCAGCAAGAACGAATGGGCGTCAAAGTTCCGGGATAGTGTGATGCAGATTCTGAACAACGCCGATTCTGCCGATTTAGAAGCGTCCGGCATCAGCATCCGAAGCATTGAAGAAGAATTGAGTGGCAACGAGCCCATTTCTTTGGCGACTGCCTGTTCCATTGCGGATCAGCTGGGCGAATCTCTGGATTCTCTGCTTGGTCACACTCCCAAAGAAATGATAAAGGCCGCCCTCCAACAGGAGGACGGC
>DCCL01000220.1:0-8639 GCA_002313795.1 Faecalibacterium prausnitzii | reverse complement strand
CCAAACGGCGGAAATTATTGAATTACTTCTCGACTTGCCCGCTGATCGTCAGCAGGAGGCATTGAACTATCTGCGCTATCTTTCAGACCGCGCAGAAAAGTAATCAGCCGAGCCTTGTCCGAGTCCGACAGCATTCTGACCCTGATAAGTACCTCTGACCATTCATCTGTGGTCATAGAACATTACTCCTTTCGTAAGATTACTGTCGGCAGCAAGTAAAGTATATCAAAAAGCAGAATATTTTTCAGCAAATTGAACGATTATTCCGAAATCGCGAAGCATCATGCAGAAAAGAGGATGTAATATGAAAACATACGATGTTATTTTACCTTGCAGCAACGGATTCACACTTTGTGCTGACGGTGCAAACTTAGTCGTAAAAAGGAATAAGACGACGGAATCTTATCCGATTGCAGGCATCCAGTCCTTTGCCATCAAGAAGCCGGGCTTCTTGGAAGGGTCAATCACGTTCACTACGGCACAAGCATCCACGGGCAGTATAAACCTTGGATATGGCGTTTCTACTGCAATCGGAGCAGAAAAAACTTTCTTTTTTAAGCGTGATGATTACGACACCGCAAAAGATCTCGCAGAATACGTTACGAATTACGGAAAGGCTGGTGCAGTGACTCCATCCGCCCCGGCTCCGTCAGCAGTGCCCGCCGGAAGTGTCGTATCCGTTGTGGATGAAATTCGTGGATTGAAGCAGCTGCTGGATGAAGGCATTCTGACGGAAGAAGAGTTTACCGCCAAGAAAAAGCAGCTTTTAGGAATTTGAAAGTGAACGGTGACGGTTGATGGCCAGAAAAAAGAATATTGCCACTGGTCTTGATGCTGTCATCTATGCCCGGTATTCATCGCACAACCAGCGTGAGGTCAGCATCGAGCAGCAGATCGCAGAGTGTACGAAGCACGCCGCTGCGCTTGGACTGCGCATTGTCGGTACATACGAAGACCGGGCAATCAGCGGCAAGACTGATAAGCGGCCTCGCTTCCAGCAGATGATGCGGGATGCCGAAAAGGGGAAGTTTCAGGCTGTCGTGGCATGGAAGTCCAACCGAATCGGACGCAATATGCTGCAAGCCATGGTCAACGAGGCAAAGCTGGATGATTATGGCGTAAAGGTGTTTTACGCCGAAGAAGATTTTGACGACACTGCCGCCGGGCGTTTTGCTCTGCGAAACATGATGAACGTCAACCAGTTTTACAGCGAAAATATGGCAGAGGATATAAGCCGCGGTCTGCATGACAATGCTACAAAGTGTCTGGCAAACGGAAAGCAGCCGCTCGGTTACAAGCGGGGAGAAGATGGGCGTGTCGTTCTGGATGAACCGAACGCAGCCGTTGTCAAGGAGATTTTCACCCGTGTGGCTGCTGGGAATATGTTCATCGAGATTGCCCGCGACCTCAATGCAAGGGGAATTAAAACCAGTAAAGGCTCCGCTTGGAACAAGGGCAGCTTCCAGAGCATTTGCCAAAATGAGCGGTACAAGGGTATCTACATCTACGGAGATGTTCGCATTGAGGGTGGCGTTCCTCGTATCGTGAGCGATGAATTGTGGTACAAGGTGCAGGAGGTTATGAGGATGAAACGGAATCCAGTCGGAACCCGGCATCGCACCGGGGCAGAAGATTATCTGCTCACCGGGAAGCTGCGGTGCGGTCATTGCGGCAGCTACATGACCGGAGTGTCTGGCACCAGTCGGAACGGTGAGTTGCATTACTACTATACCTGCCAGAAGCGGCGCACCGAACACGCCTGCAACAAGAAGAATGTCCGCCGGGATGTAATCGAACCCGCCATTGCACAGGCCATCAAGATGTACTGCCTGACCGATGATGTTATCGAGTGGGTGGCAGATCGGACGGTCGAATACTGGGAAAAGCATGATAATGACCTCCAGATCGAGGCATTGGAGCAGCAGCTGGCCGAAAATGAAAAGGCCACCTCGAATATGCTGAAAGCCATCGAGATGGGAATTATCACGGATGCTACTCGCAGCCGGATGGTAGAATTGGAAGCCGAGCACTCAAAGCTGAACGCCCAGTTGAGTGCAGCCAAGAGGGATGTGGTCAAAATCAATCGAGAAGATTTGATTGATGAACTTCACGTCCTGCGCAACAAGGATATAAAGGACAGGGATGTTCAGGCAGAACTTTTCAAGGACTTCCTTGTTGCCGCCTATATCTATGATGACAACCGCCTGAAGCTGGTCTTTTCCTTTATGGGCAAGGAAAACAGCGTAGAAATCCCGCTGGAAACCGGGGAAGACCCGCCGGATGGCGAGGATTCGCCGAGTGACAAAATGTTCGTTTTGGCTCCTGACTGCTCCACCACTAAAAAGCACCTGGAAACGTAAGTTTCCGGGTGCTTTTCTTTTTTGCAACACACTATTTACCACACTTTTGATTTTCAGCATGTTATTTTGCTCTCCAATGAATGTTGGGTCAGGAGAAGAGCCCGGCCCCATTTTCTAAAAAGTAAAACATACAAATCAAAACTCTTGCAATAAAAGTTTTTCTCCCTGCTCAATCGAAAGAGAAAAAATATGTTCTGCGAAGATGATCCGGCCCGCCAATGGCTTGCCCTCAGGAGAAGCCGTCTGCAACGCGAGTGGAGAATGTTTCATAAAAAATTCATCCTCATTAAGTCAATCTTAAGAAATTCCTCGGGGGATTCCTAAGATTTGACAGGTATACTCTCTCCTGTCAACGAGACAAATTTACAGGAGGGGCATCACCATGCTATGGAAAAAGAAACCAAAGGACAAGGGCGACCAGGAATTTCTGCTCGACCTTGCGTCAGCCCCCGCCGGGCAGGTCAAGGCAGGCGGAAAAGCTTTTCTGAAACAGCACTGGAAACCCATCGTCGCCGTCGTCTGTGCGGCGGCTGTGGCCGGGGCTGTGCTTATCCCCAAAGGCGGCACAAAGCAGACTGCCGCCGACAGCCAGTACATTGAGACGAAACCCGAGAAGCGGAACATCGTCAACAGCTACAGCGCCGACGGCACCATCACCGCCGCCGACACCTACACCGTCAAACCTCTGGTCAAGGGCACCGTCCTCACCGCCGACTTTGAGGTGGGCGACACCGTGAACGAGGGTGATGTGCTCTACACCATCGACAGCTCCGACGTGGCCAGCAACGTGGAGAAAGCCCAGCTCTCCCTCAGTCAGGCCCAGCGCAGCTACGACGACGCCGTGGACGCCCAGTACATCCGCAGCTCCATCCGGGGCACCGTGAGTTCTCTCAAGGTCAAGGTTGGAGATGTGGTCTCCGCCGGGCAGGAAGTCGCCACCATCCGGGACGACTCCACCCTGCTGCTGACTCTGGACTTTCCTGCTGCTGATGCTGCCGGGTTCAGCGTGGGCCAGACCGCACAGGTAACGGTGGACGGCACCTTTGAGTCCGTTTCCGGCACCATTCAGTCCGTTTCCGGGGCCGACAGCCTCACCAGCGGCAACCTTGCCGTCCGGTCGGTGGTCATCGCCGTGTCCAACCCCGGCACCCTCAACACTTCCATGGCAGGTGCTGCTTCCATCAACGGCGTCTCTGCCATGAGCTCTGCCCACTTCACCTGTCAGTATGAGCAGACCATCACCGCCAGCACCAGCGGCACCGTGGCTGCTCTCTGCGTCAAGGAGGGCGACACGGTGGGCGTGGACAGTGCCCTCATCCAGCTCTCCGGCTCTTCCCTCACCCGTCAGGTGCAGTCGGCTTTCGACAGCCTTCGCAGCGCTGAGCTCTCGGTGAGCGACACTGAGCGCTCCATGGAGAACTACACCATCACCTCCCCCATCAGCGGCACCATCATTGAGAAGGACGTCAAGGCCGGCGACACCGTGGGCAGCAACAGCTCTTCCGCCGAGACCATGTGCGTCATCTATGACCTGAGCTATCTGGAAATGACCCTCAACGTGGACGAGCTGGACATTCTGGACATTCAGGTGGGCCAGAAAGTCGAGATCACTGCGGACGCCATCGATGACCAGACCTTTGAGGGCGTCGTCACCAGCATCTCTTCCGCAGGCACCACCACCGGCGGCACCACCACCTACCCCGTCACCATCCGCATCGACGACACCGGCAAACTGATGCCTGGCATGAACGCCACTGCCGTCATCGACATCGACAGCGCCAACGATGCCCTCTCGGTGCCCAATGCAGCCATCGTCCGGGGCAACTATGTGCTGGTCACCAGGGATTCTCCCTCTGCCGCCAACGCCGACACCAGCATGAACGCTCCCGACGGCTATGTTTACGTCAAAGTGACCACCGGCGTCAGCGACGACGACTACATCGCCGTCACCAGCGGCCTGTCGGAGGAGGATACCATCGCTTACGATTCCAGCGCATCCACCCGCACCAGCGACGACGATAACATGGATTTCCCGGGTGGAGGGCCCGGCGGCGGTAATGGTGGCGGCTCCGGCGGGGGCGGCGGAGCACCGGGAGGTGGCTTCTGATGAGCGCACTCATTGAGTTTGATTCCGTCTGCAAGTATTACCAGATGGGCGATACCCTCGTGAAAGCCGCCGACCATGTTTCTTTCAAGATCAACAAAGGCGAGTTCGTGGCCATTGTGGGCCAGTCCGGTTCGGGCAAGTCCACCTGCATGAACATCATCGGCTGTCTGGATGTGCCTACCGAGGGCACCTACCTGCTGGATGGCCGGGACGTGGGCAAGATGTCCCGCCGGGAGCTTGCCATCATCCGGAACGAAAAGCTGGGGTTCATCTTTCAGCAGTACAACCTGCTGCCCAAGCTGACCCTGTTGGAAAATGTGGAAGTCCCCCTCGTCTACGCAGGCATCCCCGCTGCTCAGCGGCACGCCAAAGCCAAAGCTGCCCTTGAGCGGGTAGGCCTTGGCACCAAGCTGAAGAACAAGCCCAGCCAGCTCTCCGGCGGCCAGCAGCAGCGCGTTTCCATCGCCCGGGCGCTGGCCCGGGACCCTGCCGTGATCCTGGCCGACGAGCCCACCGGCGCTCTGGACAGCCACACCAGCCGGGAAGTTCTGGGGATGCTGCAGGACCTGCACAAGCAGGGCAACACCGTGGTACTTATCACCCACGACAACTCCATCGCTGTGCAGGCCCAGCGCATCATCCGGCTGGAAGACGGGCACGTGGTCTATGACGGCGACGCCCACTCCCCCGATGCTGTGGTGCAGCCCACCCTCAACTTCACGAAACAGGAGGCCGCGTCATGATCTACGAGACCGTCCGTCAGGCCCTGCAGAATATCTGGAGCAACAAGTTCCGCACCTTTCTCACCATGCTGGGCATCATCATCGGCGTCATGGCGGTCATCGTCATCGTGGGCCTTGGCAACGGCATGACCCAGAGCATCAAGGACAGCTTTTCCGACATGGGCACCAACATCCTCAGCGTTCAGGTCATAGGGTACGGTGCCCGCAGCGTGTCGGTGGATTCCGTCTACGATATCGTGGAGTCCCACCCCGACCTCTACGCCTCCGTCTCCCCCACCGGCACCGTCAACGGCACCGTGAAGATCGGCACCGACAGCTACACCAGCACCACCGTCAAGGGGGTCAGCGAGGTCTACTTCGGCATGCTGGGCTACACCGCCGCCGATGGCCGTCTGCTCAACTATGTAGACCTTGAGAACAACAAGAAAGTCTGCGTCGTGGGTGCCTATATCGCCCGGGTGGGCTACGGCGGCAACGCCGTGGGCCAGACCATCAAGATCGGCTCCACCCGGTACACCATCGTGGGCGTGCTGGAAGCCAAGGTCACCGACCTGGAGAATCAGGAGGGCAGCAGCGACGACATGATCTTCGTGCCCTACACCACGGCCCTGCGGGTGTCCAAGACCAGCACGGCCAGCTCCTATTCGGTGGCCATCACCAGCGAAGACAAGCTCTCGGAGGGCAAGACCGTCTTTGAAGACGCCCTGCAGTCCCTGCTCCATTCGGACAGCGGCTATATGGTCACCAGCCTCAGCGAGATGCTGGACACCATGACCTCCATGGTCAATATGGTGGTCACCATCCTGACGGCCATCGCGGCCATCTCCCTGCTGGTGGGCGGCATCGGCATCATGAACATCATGATGGTATCCGTCACCGAGCGCACCCGGGAGATTGGCATCCGGAAAGCACTGGGTGCCCAGGAGAGTGCCATCCTCGGCCTCTTCGTCACCGAAGCTGCCGCCACCTCGGCGCTGGGCGGCCTGCTGGGCATCGGGCTGGGCTATCTGCTCTCGGCAGTGGCCAACCGCATCCTGCCCATGGTGCTGACCGATATGACCCTTACCGTCTCCCCCTCGGCGGGGTCGGTGGCCGTGGCCTTCGGCATCTCGGTGGGCATCGGCGTCCTCTTCGGCTACCTGCCTGCCCGACGGGCCGCGCGGCTCAACCCCATTGAAGCGTTACGTTATGATTAAGGAGTTACCTGCCATGAAAAAAAGACTTCTCGCGTTCCTGCTGACGGTCAGCATTGCGGTATCCCTGCTGGTGGTGCCCGCCTCTGCAGCCGGTTCCAACGCTGCCGTGCAGGCCGCTGTGGCGCTGGGCGGCATGACCGCCGACCAGGCTGCGCAGCCTGATACCGCCCTTACCCGGGGCCAGCTGGCCCGGCTGCTCACGGCCTTTTCTTCCTACCGGGAGAGCGTGACTGCCCAGAGCAGCTCCGGCACCCTCTTCTCCGACGTCAACAGCAGCTCGGAATATGGGCCTTATATCCGGGTGGCCGCTCAGCAGGGCTGGCTCAGCGGCTACCTCGACGGCAGCTTCCGCCCGGACGGCACCGTCACCCTTGAAGAAGCCTGCACTGCTGTGCTCAAGCTTCTGGGCTATGATGTCACTGCCATGAGCGGCACCTTCCCTGCCGCCCAGCTCAACAAGGCTTCCTCTCTGGGCCTGCGAAGCAGCATCACTGCCGGGCAGGGCAGCACCCTCACCCTCAGCGAGGGCGCACAGCTCCTCTACAACGCCCTGACTGCCTCCACCAACGACGGACAGACCTACGGCACCACTCTGGGCATCACCGTCACCGACGGTCAGGTGGACGTCTCCGCTCTGGTCATGGACCATCTGGAAGGCCCCTTCGTTGCCACCGGCTCCACGGTGCTCCCCTTCGTGCCTGCTTCGGTCTACCGCAACGGTTCCGTTTCCTCCTCGGCAGAACTCTCTGCCTATGACGTCTACTACTACAGCGAGAGCGCCCGCACCCTCTGGGTCTACACCAAGCGGGCCGCAGGCCGCATCACGGCAGTGTCCCCCTCGGCCAGCGCTCCTACAGCTGTCACGGTGGCAGGCACCAGCTACACCATCGGCACCTCCTCGGCAGCAGCCCAGCTCTCTTCCCTCAACGGCGGCGGCGTGGGTCAGGTCGTCACCCTGCTGCTGGGCATGAACGATGAAGTGGTCTCCGTCCTCACCGGCAGCGAGGCCGACGAAGTGTTCTACGGTGTCGTCCAGTCCTCATCCCGCAGCCTGACCGAAGAGAACGGCGCGGACGTCCAGCAGGAAGTCGCCGTCGCCTGCACCGATGGCATCACCCGCACCGTCCACGTGGACAAAGCACTGAACTATACTGCAGGCACTCTGGTGGAAGTCTCGGTGGACGCCGACGGCGAGGCCATCCAGACCCTTGACAGCCGCTCCACCAGCGGCACCATCAGCGCCGACGCTGCCGCACTGGGCAGCACCCCGCTGGCAGAGAACGCAGAAATTCTGGATACGACTTCGGAGGGTTTGGCTGGGACAGTTGTTCCCAGCCGACTATCGGGGGTAACACTTTCGGATTCTGACGTCCGCTACTACACCACCAACGAGAAGGGTGAGATCGACCGGCTCATCCTCAACAATGTCACCGGCGACCTGCTCACCTACGGCGTGCTGGACGACGTGAAAAACCTCACCACCGCCGTGGGCGA
Source organism: Faecalibacterium prausnitzii (assembly GCA_002313795.1). GTDB lineage: Bacteria > Bacillota > Clostridia > Oscillospirales > Ruminococcaceae > Faecalibacterium > Faecalibacterium prausnitzii_L. Next base: position 739 of record DCCL01000220.1, on the reverse strand, counting down.
CAAGGTGGACTCGGAGATCAAGTCCTCCCTCGCCGACAGCTCTTCCAGCACCAGTAACAGCACCACCTCGACCACCACTTCCAGCACCAGCAAGTCGGACAGTCAGGTTCTCTACGATGTGAAAAGCCTCGTTCTCCCCTCCACCAGTCAAATCTTGTGGGGCATCGTGGACGGCAGCATCGGCAGCACCCTCTGGGACAGCCTGACCTCCGGCTCTGGCGGCCTGGTCAGCTATATGCTCAAGCTGGCTGCGGACAACACCAGCGGCACCGTGAGCAGCGTGCTCAAGTGGGTGGCCGAAGGTGCCACCTACAGCTGCTATGTCAACGGCAAGCAGGTCTCCTACCAGACCTCCGTCAAGTACCCGGTGCTGGCCGGCGGCATCGCCGTGAGCACCAGCCCTTCCGGCAAGGTCACTTCCATGACCCAGCTCATCCCCGCCAACATCGACAAGCTGGGCGCGGCCTGGGCACAGAGCGGCTCCACCCGCTACGAGCTGGCCGACGATATGCAGGTCTACCTGTGGTACAAAGGCCAGTATTACGCCACCACACTGGCACAGGTCAACGCCGAGGACTACCACCTCATCGGCTGGTATGACAACATCGGCTGTGCCGCAGGCAACAAGATCCGCGTCCTCATCGCCGTGAAGAACGACTGACCGGCGGCCGGATGAAAACATCAAAGAGGCTGTTGCAAAATAGTGCGCACGAAAAAAGTTGAAAACTTCAGCCAAAAG
>DCCL01000281.1 GCA_002313795.1 Faecalibacterium prausnitzii | reverse complement strand
CGGGACGGACGTGTATGCTTTGTGGCGCGCATGGACACGGTGCGCACCCGCACGGCTGCGGAATATCGTGCCGAAATGGAAAAAGTTTTTGCGCACCGCCGCCATCCGGAACGGCCCATGCGCTTTGAGGGAGCTGTGCTTACCAGCGTAGTGCCCCAGATCACCGGGGCACTGGCCGAGTGCGCCCGCTATTACACCGGCAAAAAGCCGGTGGTCGTCTCGCCGGAGATCCGCACCGGCCTGACCATGGGGGTGGATGAGCCCCACGCCGTGGGCAAAGACCGCCTTGTGGATGCGGCCTATGCGGCGGCAAACTTCCCGCTGCCGGTGGTCACGGTAGACCTCGGCACGGCCACCACCTTTAATGTGGTGGATGAGAACCGGGTGTTCCGGGGCGGCGTCATCTGCCCGGGGCTTTCTACCGGTCTGCGTGCTCTGGGCGAACGCTGCGCCCAGCTGCCGCAGGTGCATCTCTCTTCTCCCAGGACGGCCATCGGCAATAATACGGAGAACTGCATGCTCTCCGGCTCGGTTCTGGGCACGGCTGTCCTTCTGGACGGCATCGCCCAGCGCATCGAGGAAGAGCTGGGCCGGCCTGCCACGCTGGTGGTCACCGGTGGTCTGGCAAAGTATGTCACGCCCCTCTGCCGCCACCCGCTGACCTATGACCCGGAGCTGCTGCTCAAGGGGCTGGCCCTGATTTACCAGCTCAACACCCCGCAGCATGAGCACCACAATACCCCCCATCACGACCACGGCGCTTCCCGCCCGGCGGGGAAAAAGCCTCATAACAGCAATGGGCCGCGCCGCCGCAGCCACAACGGCCCCCGCCGTCCCCGCCGGGAGGATGAGGCCAAGGCAGGCTGAGAAGGAGAACAGAGTATATGATGAAATTAGGCATTCTGGGCGCAGGTATGATCGTCCGGGAGTTTCTGCCCTGGCTCACCGGGCCGGAGAGCCCGTTTCAGGTAGAAGCCCTTTGCAGCACCGAGCGCAGCGCCGATGCAGCCCGGGGGCTCTGCGAAAAATACGGTGTGCCCCGCCACACCACCAGCTTTGAAGAACTGCTCAGCTGGGTGGATGTGGTGTATATCGCCGTGCCCAATATCCTGCACGTAAAATACGCCCGCGCCGCGCTGGAAGCCGGACGGCATGTCATCGTGGAAAAGCCCATGGCTCCCACGGCGGCACAGGCTGAAGAGCTGGCCGAGCTGGCCCGGAGCAAAAAGCTCTTCCTCTTTGAGGCGGTCACGACCCAGTATCAGGAGAACTACGCCAAGATCCGGGAGATGCTGCCCCGCATCGGTGCCGTGACCATGGTGCAGTGCAACTTCAGCCAGTATTCCAGCCGGTACAATGATTTCTGCGAGGGTCATATCTGGCCCTCCTTCGACCCGGCCTGTGCCGGCGGTGCTCTGATGGATCTGGGCGTCTATAATGTGAGCTATGTGGTGGGCCTGTTCGGTGCCCCCAACAAGCTGCACTACGCCGCCAACATCACAAACAACATCGACACCAGCGGCGTGCTGACCCTGGAATACCGCACCTTCAAGGCGGTGAGCATCAACGCCAAGGACAGCAGCTCCCCGGCCCGGTACATCATTCAGGGCACCCGGGGTTATATCCTGCAGAAATCTACGGCCAACTACTGCGGCGGCGTCACCTTCCACCCCTATGAGGGAAAGGAAGAGCATTTCAACCTCAGTGAGGGCCGCCCCCGGCAGGCGGCAGAGTTCCACGCCTTTGCCCGCGCCATCGAGAGCGGCGACCAGGAGCTGTGCAGCAGTATGCTGGATACCTCGGTGGCCGTGGCCCATGTGCTGGAAACGGCCCGGCGGGATGCGGGGCTCCGCTTCCCCTGCGACCTGTAAAAACGACATTTTCCGGAAGTTCCCTGACAAAACATCCGGCCTTATAGAATCGTATCAAACAAAAGACCCCGCGTAGACGCGGGCAGGTTTGCGCCGTATCCGGCATAGGACGGAACGGCAGCAAGGAGGAAAACTGAATTATGAAACACAACGATCTTCGCACCCTCACCCGGCTGGCATTGCTGGTCGCTATTGAGCTGGTCATGAAGGCCATCGGTCTGGGCAGTGTGCCTGTGGGCCCGCTTTACATGAGCTTTTTGACCCTTCCCATCGCCGTGGGTGCCATCACCATGGGCCCTGCCGCCGGTGCCATCCTCGGCGGCGTGTTCGGTGCCGTCAGCTTCTATGACGCTGTCACCGGCGCTTCTGCCATGACCGGTGCCCTGTTCCAGGTGAGCCCCGTCAACACCTTCATCCTCTGCGTGGGCATGCGGGTGCTGATGGGCCTCTGCGTCGGCCTCATCTTCAACGCCATCAAGGGCTTTGACAAGCCCGGCACCTGGAGCTACATCGTCAGCGCCATGTGTGCCCCGGCCCTCAACACCCTGTTCTTCATGGGCTATATCGTGCTGGCTTTCTACAGCTGCGACTATGTCCAGAACCTCGTGTCCGTCAAGGGCGCAGCCAACCCCCTGATGTTCGTCGTCCTGCTGGTCGGCGTGCAGGGCGTGGCAGAGTTCCTGGTGTCCGGCATTCTGGGCGGCATCGTGGCCCGGGCCGTCCGCAAGTTCCTGAAGTAAGCAGCGGAGCGTCAGTCAGGGATGTTCCGCTCAAGTCCATACAGCAAAACACAGCCTCTCCCGCGGCATTTTGGCCCCGGGAGGGGCTTTTGTGTTGATTTTAGCCTACTAATGCGGTATACTTATTCGTACTTTATCGCAAATAAAGAAATTATTTCCAGTCAAAACGGCATGTTGGCATATGCAGGCCAACGAAGGAAACTGCCGGTTTGCTGGATTAAAAGAAGGAGGCGGCAGAGATGTCCATAGGGCCAAGCAGGCCGCTGGAACTGAAAAAGCCGGAGAGCATCGATATCCGGCAGGCGGCACGATATTTCGGGGCCCGGGGGGAGGCAGATGCCGCCACCCTGACCCTTCTGGAGCGGTGCGCCGGGCCTCTGCTGGCTGCGGCGACGCCCCGGGCGGTCTGGCTGGAAGCTGATGTGGACAGCCTGACCGAGGCGGGCATCCTCAAGGGAGAGGATGTCTTCCGGCACCTGGAAGGCTGCGAGAAAGCTCTGCTGATGGCTGTCACCCTCGGCCCCGCCGTGGATGGACAGATCCGCCGGGCCGGTGTGGGAGACATCGCCGCCGGTGTGGCATCGGATGCCCTGGGCTCCGCTCTGGCCGAGCAGGCGGCAGACGCCGCAGAGGGAGAGCTTCGGCAGTGGGCGGCGGAGCAGGAGAAGTATCTGACGAGCCGCTTTTCGCCGGGCTACGGCGACTGGCCGCTGGCCGTGCAGCCGTTGGTGGCGGCAGCGCTGGATACTACCCGCCGGGCCGGCATCTGCGTGAGCAAAGATAACCTGATGACTCCCCGCAAGAGCGTGACCGCTCTGCTGGGGCTCAGCGGCCACCCGGTGAAAGGACGCCTTGCCGGGTGCGGCCACTGCGTGCTGAACACGCGGTGCGAATACAGAAAGAGGGGCAAGACCTGTGCAAGCGAATGAACTGTTCAAACAGCCCAATACCATCCTGCTGGATGGCGGTATGGGCACCATGCTGCAGGCAGCGGGCCTGAAACTGGGTGCCCGGCCGGAAGAGCTGAATATCACTGACCCGAAGCTCATCGAGAGCATCCACGGCATGTATGCCGCTGCGGGAAGCCGCATCGTCAACGCCAATACCTTCGGTGCCTCGCCCCACAAGCTGGCAGGCAGTGACTACACGCTGGAAGAGATCATCTCGGCGGGCATCGCCAACTGCAAGCGGGCCTGTGAGCCTTACGGTGCGCTGGTCACGCTGGACGTCGGCCCTCTGGGCGAACTGCTGGAACCCAGCGGAACGCTGGCCTTTGAGGATGCGGTGGCTGAGTATGGCCGCATCGTCCGGGCGGGCGTGGCCGCCGGAGCGGATATCGTCTACTTCGAGACCTTCACCGACCTCTACGAGATGAAGGCCGCTCTGCTGGCCGCTAAAGAGAACTGCGACCTCCCGGTGATGGCCAGCATGAGCTTTGAGATGGGCGGACGTACCTTCACAGGTTGCACCGTCGAGAGTTTTGCCGTCACTGCAAGGGGTCTGGGTGCGGACGCTGTGGGCATCAACTGCTCCCTCGGCCCCAAAGAGATCTTCCCCATGGCAAAGCGGCTCACCGAGGCCGTGCCCGGCGATTTCCCGGTCTTCGTCAAGCCCAATGCGGGCCTGCCCCGGGCCGATGGCAGCGGTTACGACATCACCCCGCAGCTCTATGCCATGGAGATGAAGCCCTATCGGGAGCTGCATCTCTTTGCCGCAGGCGGCTGCTGCGGCACGACGCCGGAGTTCATCAAACTGCTCAACGGCGTGTTTGCCGACTGCAAGCCGGGCCGTCCGGCCCACGCCATGCCCTCGGTGCTCTGCACCCCGGTGGACTTCGTCAATGTGGATGGCATCACTGTGGTGGGTGAGCGCATCAACCCCACCGGCAAGAAACGGTTCCAGCAGGCTTTGCGGGAAGGGGACATGGACTACATCCTCGAGCAGGCTGTCAGCCAGTCCGAGGCCGGTGCACAGGTGCTGGACGTCAACGTGGGCGCGCCCGGTGTGGACGAGCCTGCCGTCATGGAGCAGGTGGTCAAGGCACTGCAGAGTGTCGTGAGCCTGCCGCTGCAGCTGGATTCCTCCCACGCCGACGCGCTGGAACGGGGCCTGCGGGTCTACAACGGCAAGCCCATCGTCAATTCGGTGAACGGTGAAAAGGAGACGCTGGACCGCATCCTGCCCCTCTGCAAGAAGTACGGTGCCGCCGTGGTGGGCCTTGCCATCGACGAGCGGGGCATCCAGCCCAGCGCCGACGAGCGCTTTGCCATCGCCAAGCGGGTCACGGAGGCAGCACTGTCCTACGGCATCCCCCGGGAGGATATCTACATCGACTGCCTGACCCTGACCGCCAGCGCTCAGCAGCAGGATGTTCTGGCCACGGTGCAGGCGCTGGCCCGCTGCAAAAAGGAGCTGGGCGTCCGCACCATTCTGGGCGTGTCCAATATCAGTTTCGGCCTGCCCTGCCGCCCCTATCTCAACACCACTTTCCTCACCATGGCCATGTACGCGGGCCTCGACCTCGCCATCATGAACCCCTCCAGTGAGGAGATGATGGCGGCAGTCTATTCCTATAACGTCCTCACCAACCGGGACAAGCAGAGCATGGCCTACATTGCCCGCTATGCGGATAAAGTTCCCGCCAGCACGGCTCTGGCTCAGGCAAAGACGGCTCAGGCCGCGCAGAGCGACAATAAGAAGGCATCTTCCTCATCCGAGGCGGATGCAGCCCACAGCGGCCCTTACGGTGCCCTGATGCAGTCGGTGGAAAAAGGCCTGAAGGGTGAAGCGGCTGCCCGCACCCACACTCTGCTGGAGACTACGGAGCCTCTGACGCTGGTGGATGAGGCTCTTATCCCGGCGCTGGACGTAGTGGGCGAGAAGTACGAGAAGGGCAAACTGTTCCTGCCCCAGTTGCTGCAGGCTGCCAGTGCGGCGCAGGCGGCCTTTGATGAGATCAAGACTGCCATCGCCAAGCGGGGCGGGGCAGGGGCCAGCAAGGGCCGCATCGTCCTCGCCACCGTCAAGGGTGACGTCCACGACATCGGCAAGAACATCGTCCGGGTCATCCTCGAGAACTACGGTTTTGAGGTCATCGATCTGGGCCGTGATGTGCCGGTGGAGACGGTGGTGAATACCGTCCGGGAAAAGAACGTCCACCTCGTGGGCCTCTCTGCCCTGATGACCACCACTCTCAAGAGCATGGAGGAGACCATCGCGGCCCTCCACGCCGCCAAGCTGGACTGCAAGGTGATGGTGGGCGGCGCTGTCCTGACCCCGGAATACGCCGAAAAGATCGGCGCGGACTGGTACGCCAAGGACGCCAAACAGAGCGCAGATATCGCGAAGAAATTCTTTGGAGAAGCATAAACCGATAGAAAAAAGGGAGCCGGTGCA
>DCCL01000207.1:10141-10284 GCA_002313795.1 Faecalibacterium prausnitzii | reverse complement strand
CTGACCGCTGATCTGGTCGATCGCACCATGACCCCTGTCCGCAAGGCTCTGCAGGATGCAGGCCTGCGTCCCTCTGACCTGAAGAAGGTCCTGATGGTTGGTGGTTCTACCCGTATCCCCGCTGTCTACGATGCAGTCAAGAA
>DCCL01000207.1:9824-10039 GCA_002313795.1 Faecalibacterium prausnitzii | reverse complement strand
GCTATCCAGGGCGGCGTCCTGCAGGGCGACGTCAAGGGCCTGCTGCTGCTGGATGTCACTCCTCTGAGCCTGGGCATCGAGACTCTGGGCGGCGTCTGCACCAAGATCATTGAGCGCAACACCACCATTCCTACCCATAAGAGCCAGGTGTTCTCCACTGCTGCTGATAACCAGCCCTCTGTTGAGATCAATGTCCTGCAGGGCGAGCGTGAGTT
>DCCL01000207.1:9536-9679 GCA_002313795.1 Faecalibacterium prausnitzii | reverse complement strand
ACCTTCGATATCGATGCAAACGGTATCGTGAAGGTCAGCGCTAAGGATCTGGGCACCGGCAAGGAGCAGAACATCACCATCACTGCTTCCACCAATATGTCCAAGGAGGACATCGACAAGGCTGTGAAGGAAGCTGAGCAGTT
>DCCL01000207.1:0-9456 GCA_002313795.1 Faecalibacterium prausnitzii | reverse complement strand
GAAGAGGTCGATATCCGCAACGGTGCCGACCAGATGGTCTTCCAGACTGAGAAGATGCTGAAGGAGAACGGCGACAAGATGCCTGCTGACGTCAAGAGCGAGGCTGAGGCTAAGCTGGCCGACCTGAAGACTGCTGTCCAGTCTGGCTCCATCGACGACATCAAGGCAAAGCAGGATGCTCTGAGCCACGTCTTTGAGAAGATGTATCAGGCTGCTGCGTCCGCACAGCAGGCCGCAGGCGCACAGCCCGGCCCCGATGCTGGCGCAAACAACGACCAGCAGAAGCCCAACGATGATGGCGTTGTGGATGCTGACTTCAAGGAAGTCTGATCGAAACACAGCAGTGTGTGCCCGGCCAAACCGGCGGACACACGCGTAGAATAGCAAAAGCCGCTCCGGTTTTGGCCGGGGCGGCTCTTGCTGGTTATAGAGAGGAACCGACCGGGGAGTGTCCCGGGCAGGACGTTCCCGGAGAGGTGAGTGGATTATGGCACAGGAAAAACGTGATTACTACGAAGTGCTGGGTGTATCCAAAACGGCCACCGATGCGGAGATCAAAAAAGCCTACCGCAAGCTGGCAATGAAGTACCACCCGGACTATAACCCCGGCGATAAGGCCGCCGAGGAAAAGTTCAAGGAGATCAACGAAGCAAACGAGGTGCTTTCTGACCCCAAGAAGCGTCAGCTTTACGATCAGTACGGCTTTGCCGGTGTTGACCCCAACTACGCTGCCCAGAACGGCGGCGGCCCCGGTGCCGGGGGCTTTAGCGGCTTCGGCGGTGCCGACGGCATGGACTTCGGCGATATCTTTGGCGATATCTTCGGCGGCGGCTTTGGTGGCTTTGGCGGTTCGACCCGCCAGGCCAACCCCAACGCCCCCCGCAAAGGTCAGGACATCCGTGTCCGCATCACCCTGAGCTTTGACGAGGCCGTGCATGGCTGCAAGAAGAACATCACCATCACCCGCCAGCAGGAGTGCACTGAGTGCCACGGCACCGGCTGCGCCGCAGGCTCCAGCCCGGAGACCTGCCCTGACTGCGGCGGCCGCGGTTTCGTCGTCCGTCAGCAGCGCACGCCCTTCGGTGTCATGCAGACCCAGCAGCCCTGCTCTCGCTGCGGCGGCAAGGGCAAGCTGGTCAAGAACCCCTGCAAGAGCTGCCACGGCAGCGGCAAGACCGCGACCAAGAAGACGCTGGAGGTGTCCATCCCCATGGGCATCGACGACGACCAGAGCTTCGCACTGCGTGGCATGGGCGATGCCGGCACCAACGGCGGTCCCTCTGGTGATGTCATCGTGATGGTCACGGTCCGTCCCAGCGAGGTGTTCCAGCGTGACGGCTATGATGTCTATGTCATCGTACCGATCACCTACAGCCAGGCAGTTCTGGGTGACAGCATCACGGTGCCTTCGATCGACGGCAAGGTGGAGCTCACCGTGCCGGAGGGCACCCAGAGCGGCACCACCTTCCGCCTGCGCGGCAAGGGCATCCAATATCTGAATGGCCGCGGCCGGGGCGATATGTACGTCAAGTGCGAGGTGGAGATCCCCAAGAAGCTGAGCAAGACCCAGCGCGATGCCCTGAAGAAATTCGAGGGCACCCTGAAAGAGGAGAACTACGAAAAGCGCAAGGGCTTCTTCAAGAAGCTGAAGGATATGTTCCAGTAAAACATAAAAAGAGGGCGGAGGCCCTTCCCATTCCGGGAAGGGCCTCCGCCTTTGTTGTTCTTCGGAGTCTCCTGACTGATTAAGAGAAGACGATGAGCGCATTGATCGGGAGCCAAATAATGCTCATGCAGGAACCCACGACAGAAAGAGCACAGCCCACATCATAGAACATATTAGCGGCGCTCTTATCCATGTGCTTGCTCAGGTCATCAAGGCCCTTGCTGGTCCAGTTGTCAGGGTTCTTCTTACGGTAATCACGGACAGCAGTGATGCCCTTGTACCAGCCGTAGAACGGAAGGAACCAAGCGCATATAGCCTGAACTGTCGTTGCACCGCCGGAAGTGTAAGTCATTTCCTCTTCGTTCATCACGCAGTAGGAAGCGGGCAGCATCATGATGTTTTCCATAATAGCACTCCTTTTCGAACAAATCTCAAAACGATGCAGGAATGCACCGCTTTTACAGGGTCAGCTCTGCAGGGGCACAGCCGGAAGCAGAGTTACAGGATGAGCAGGATGGCGCTCAGAGGAGCGAGGGCGATGACCGTACCAGCGGCAACGCCATCACGCAGGAAGTTGGAAGCGGACTTGGACATATCCTTGCCCAGGTCGTCGGAAGCACGGCCCAGAACGGTGAAGATATTGCCCTTGCGGTTGCTGTTGACGCTCAGCCAGTCGCGGGCCTGCGAGATGCCCCAGACATAGCTGGAAGCCAGAACGGCTACACCCACAACGGTGACGACTGCACCGAGGGCATCGCTGCCACCGCAGGTATAGGTCATCTCGTCTTCAGAAAGGACAGCGTAGTCAGCGGGAAGTTCCATATATTTTTTCATAAATGAATCGCTCCTTTTAATGTTCAGCAGCCGGGCGGGAAAACGCCGTGCTGCGGTATGATTCCCTCATCCAGAGAGACAAACTTCTCTGTCAGCATCATTCTACTACAAGGCCGCATTTTGCGCAAGTGTTTTGGACAGGAACCACAAAAAGCCGGGAAATTGCATGAAAAACACCCCGGAAGTTTGTGGAAAAATACTGCAATAATTGCCTCCTCAGCCTGCGGCACCGGCCCGGTAAAGGTACGGGTCGCTCTTGAAGGAATCGAAGCTGTAGAGCACGAGGATCTGGTCGTAGTCATTTGCGGCGATGAGGGAGTCCAGACCATAGTTGTAGTTGCGGAAATCCACCACATCGATGTCGGCGTAGTTGGCCGTCAGGAAGGGGGAGAAGCAGTTGGCATAGCTGTCCTTGACCACGAGGATGCGCCCGGTGCCGTTGCCCTTGATGCGGCTCAGGCCATTGTTGCCGTGGAGGAACATGGCGTATTTGTCGTAGACATCCAGCTTGGCCGTGTCGTAGAGGCCGGTGGTCTCGCCATCGGTGGGCTGGCCCGGGCCGGTGACGTTGTAGATGGTCAGCTGGTTGGGCAGGTCGTAGTAGGTGATGGTGTCCGGCTCTGCATTCGGAGTCCGGGCTTTGGAGTAGTGGGTGCCATAGAAGTTCTCTGCCGTCAGGGCTTTGTGGGCCGAGAGGTCGAAGGGGGTCAGACCCAGTTCATCGCAGAGCTGCTGATAGGCGTAGTATGCGCCCAGCGTCGTCCAGTGGTGGTCGGTGCGGTAGTAGATATAGTTGCTCTTGTGGTCCCGCAGGGTCTGCCGCACGTCTACAAAGCGCCCTCCGGCGCTCTGTACCGTGCTGGCAAGGGAGTCGAGGTAACTGTCCTCATCCAGCAGCGGTGCGCCCGCAGGGACGTTCTCCGGGTAGATGTCCGATGCCGCAGGCACCAGCATCACATTGACCTTTCCCGGATAGTGCTGGCAGAGGGCTTCAAGAGCCGCCGTGTTCTTGGGCAGGGTGCGGGTCTCGCTGGAGACGAGACCGTAGGTGCGGGGGAACATCATGTGCTCTTTGCCCAGCAGGATGCCGCCGCTCTGCTCCTTCTGCAGTACCAGCGTCTCCACGTCGCTCTGCAGGCCGATCCAGGCGTCCCGGCCCACCACCTGGTCTTTGACATACTTGGTGTAAGCTGTGAAGTATTTGTTCAGTCCATCCGCAGAGAAACTGGACAGACTGGGCCGCTGGGAGAGGGTGGTGTTTTCCAGCTCACTGTAGGCCCGGTCCGGCGTGATGAGGTCGGCGAGGAACAGCCCTACAAAGAATAGGCCGAAGGCCAGGAGCACCGGGTAGTGCAGGAGAGAGGGAGTCTGGTGTTTTGAATGCTTGTCCATAGATCCATGCCTCCTCTCAGAAGTTGAAATACAGGAACGGGCTGTTGGTGCTGCCCACCACATAGGCCATGGAGACCGTCAGGAGCACCAGAATGGTGAGCACTCTGGTCACGACATGGCGGGAGAGCAGATCCCACAGCTTCTCGATGAGCGGGGTGCAGCAGACCACCGAGACGGCCAGCAGCACGCCGTAATTGCGGAGGAAATAGAGGGGCGATACGCCGCCGACGGGGAGAAAGAGCCGGCGGAACAGCAGGCCGAAATCAACGCCGGTATCATTGCCCACGAACATGGCCCAGCCCACCACCACGAGAAAGAGGGTGTAGATGTGGGGCCAGACCTTTCCCTTTTTCAGATAGGGCAGAAGAAAGAGCTTTTCCAGTGCCAGCAGCACGAAGTAATACAGGCCCCAGCAGATGAAGTTCCAGTCAGCACCGTGCCAGATGCCGGTGAGCAGCTCCACCACAAAAAGGTTGAAGATCTGCCGCTTCAGGCCCTTGCGGTTGCCGCCCAGCGGGATATACACATACTCCCGGAACCAGCCGGAGAGGGTCATGTGCCAGCGCCGCCAGAACTCGGTGATGGAAGCGGAGATATAGGGGTAATTGAAGTTCTGGGGAAAATCGAAGCCCAGCATCTTGCCCATACCGATGCCCATCATGGAGTATCCGGAGAAGTCGAAATAGAGCTGTAAGGAGTAGGCGATGACGCCCAGCCAGACCAGCGGGGTGGAGGCATTGGCAAGGCCGACAAAAGAGATGGAAGGGCTGTCCGCCACCCCGATGATGTCCGTCCAGAGGGCACCGATGGCATCCGCCAGCAGCACTTTCTTGGCCAGACCGAAGGTGAACAGGGTCATGCCGTCCTCGATCTGCTTTAAGTTATAGCGGCCCTTGTAAACGTGGAGACGGTCGGAGACATCCCGGTACTTGACGATAGGGCCGGCGATGAGCTGGGGGAACATGACCACATAGGCACCGAAATCGATGATGTTGTGCTCGGTCTTCACATCCCGGCGGTAGACATCGATGGTGTAGGAGAGAGTCTGGAAGGTATAGAAGCTGATGCCCAGCGGCAGCACGCTGATGCCCTGAATGGCTGCAAGGCTGGTGCCGAAGATGGCGTTGATGCTGCGGAGCACGAAGTTTGCATACTTGAAGTAGAAGAGCATCCCCAGACTGCCGGTCAGCGCGATGAGCAGCAGGATGAGCCGGGCGGTCTTATTCTGGTCGAAGCGTTCCAGCCCCAGACCGCAGAGATAATTGATGAGGATGAGGGCCAGCATGACCGGAAAAAAGCGCACCTCGCCCCAGCAGTAGAACACGAGGCTGCAGAGGAACAGAACGGGATTCTTGAGCTTTGGGGGTGCGAGATAGTACAGCGCCAGCGTAATGGGCAGAAAGCGCAGCAGGAACAGGATGGTGCTGAAAACCAAGACATCAGCCTCCTTTGACAAAAACATGGATCAGGATTCGGGAAAATGGCGCGCCGCAGCTGCCATATAAGCGGAAAAAGGCCGATGCCGCGAATGGCACCGGCCCGAAAAAGATCTGGTTACTTGCCCAGCACGCTGTTCACAGCACTGGTCAAGTCATCGGAGCAGTCGTTGGAGGCGATGACCATGATCACGAGGTCGTCGTTGCCGTCGATGACAGCGTTCTCCACATTGGACTGTGCCTGTGCGAACTCGGCATAGTTGCCGTAGAAAGCCACCTGATCTTCCTGATAGGTCTTGAGGGCGTCCATGACATCCTGTGCCTTGCCGGCAGCAGGCTGGACAGCCAGCACCAGACCGGCATCGCCGTTGTCGTTACTCTTGATGCCCTTGTAGCTGGTCACGTCCTCAGCCTTCAGGCCGAAGTCGTACTCGATGTTCATGGCAGTGATCTCAAACTGGTTGGAGATGGGGTCTTTTTCCAGCAGAGCATCCACAGCGGAGACCACAGCATCCGAAGCGCCGTTTTCCTCGGAAGAGACCGTGGAAGAAGCGGCCTCGGAGGAGGCACTGCTCTGGGCGCTGGCAGCGTCGGAAGATGCAGCGGTCGAAGCCGCAGAGGAAGCGGAAGAAGACGAGCCGCCGCAGCCGGCCAGCAGGGCACAGCCCGCAGCCAGAGCTGCTGCAGAAAGAACGAGTTTCAGACGATTATTCATAAAAGATTTCCCTCTTTGTTGTTAAAGTTCCGTGTCCCGGCCGCCCCGAAAAATGTCGGCCCGAGACCTTTGTAAGTGTACCATATCAATAGGGAAATTGCAAACGAACGGCAGAATTTTTTCTATTTCTTCACCGCTCTGATCAGCCCTGGGCAGCGATGTCCCGGAGGGCGGCAATATACTCCTCGAAGCAGAGGCCGCTGGCGTTGATCTTCGCAGCATTTTCCACGCCCACATACCGCCAGTGCCAGGGCTCGTAAATGATCTCGGTCTTGTCCTCGGCGTCCTTGGGATACCGCAGGATAAAGCCGTAATCGCCAGCGTGCTGGCAGAGCCAGCGGAAGGCGGCAGTTTTCTCGAAGCCCTCATCCAGACCGGTGTGCTCCGGGCTGTTCAGGTCGGCGGCAAGGCCGCAGTTGTGCTCGGAATATCCCGGAGGGTTGACCACGGCAGCAGCCTTTTCCCTGGCGGTGGCGTCGTCATAGCCCTTGTCGAGATAATACTTGGTCTTTTTCTCGTAGAGGTTGGTCTGATACTTCACGCTGCGGTAGCCGCTCTGCATCCAGACGGTCACGCCGTCGGCAGCGGCAGCTTTCTGCATTTCAAGGAATGCGTCGCAGGCCACCTTCTGCAGGCTCTTGTTCACGGCAGTGGAGGAGCCGCACTCGCCGGTCTCAAAGGTGTAGTCATCCGGCATCTTGTTGGTGTGGTTCACCAGCACCATCAGGGGGTCAGCCAGCATGGCCTTTGCCTCGGCGGGAGTCAGGCCCAGTGCATTGGCAGGGGCCTGCGAAGAGGCAGCCGGAGAGCTGGAAATGGTATTCTCGCCGGAGCTGACTGCGGCCTGCACCGTGCTCTGAGCCGGTACGGAGACCGCCGATGCAGCCGAGGCGCTGGGGATAGCGGCCCGGCGGGTGAGCAGGAAGGATACGCCGCCTGCGGCGACGCAGAGCATCACGGTGAGACCTGCCACCCGGCGGATAGCGCGGTTGCGGCGGCGGCGACGGAGCTCGGCCCGGGTGAGGCGATGACGATGGGACTGGTTATAAGAACGGGACGGATTCATGAGAGACCTTCTTTCCTGTTGAGAGGGTGTGTATATTTTTCCACCGGAGCGGACATCCTATTCCCGAGAGGTGAACAGGATGAAAATGTCGGCTGAGGAATATGGGCGGCGGGTGCGCAGGCTTGGCCCGCCCTCGCCGCTGGGCACAGACTGCCGCTGGGCGTTCTGCGTGGGCGGCGGCATCTGCCTGCTGGGCGAGGTGCTGCGGGGGTGGTATCTGGGAACCGGGCTGGACGAAGAGCTGGCCGGGACGCTTACCAGCTGCACACTGGTGGTCCTCTCGGCTCTGTTGACGACATTGGGCCTTTACCAGAAGCTGGCCGCAAAGGCCGGCGCAGGTACCCTCGTGCCCATCACCGGCTTTGCCAACGCGGTGGTCAGTGCGGCCATCGAGTTCAAAACAGAGGGCCGGGTGCTGGGCACCGGGGCCAAAATGTTCCTCATCGCAGGGCCGGTCATCGTGTACGGCACGCTGGCCGCAGTCCTCTATGGCGGCGTTTACTGGCTGTTGAGGTGAAACCTCAATCAGGATACGCCTGAGCGAGGGCAAAAATTGCACCTTCCCGCCGAATCCTCAGTATAACACAAAAACCGGATAAAATCAGCCCCAAAGGAGGAAATTATCATGGCCGCACGACGCGGAGATACCCTGCTGTTCCCATCGCCGCCGGTGGTGGCGGAACACGCAGCCATCGGAGGCCGGAAAGAGGGCGAAGGCCCCCTTGCGGCCTGTTTTGACGAGCTGAGCGACGATAACTTTTTCGGCCAGTCCAGCTGGGAAGCAGCCGAAAAGGAACTGGCGCTCCGGACGGCGCGGCTCTGTCTGAAAAAGGCGGAGACCAGCCCCGAAAAGGTCAGCCTTGCGCTGGCGGGAGACCTGCAGGCCCAGTGTACGGCGTCCAGCTATGCCATGCGGGAGCTGGGCATCCCCTACGCGGGGGTGTTCGGGGCCTGCAGCACCATGGCTGAGGCGCTGGGCCTTGGTGCAGCCCTCTGCAGTGCCGGGATGGCCGACCGCCTGCTGGCCATGACGTCCAGCCATTTCTGCGCAGCAGAGCGTCAGTTCCGCACGCCCCTGAGCTATGGCGCAGTGCGCACCCCAACGGCCCAGTGGACGGCCACGGCGGCGGGGGCCTGCCTGCTGCAGCCCGTGGGCGAGGGCGTGAAGATATGCGCCGCCACCTTCGGGCGGGTGCAGGACTACAAAATAAAGGACATCAACAACATGGGGGCCGCCATGGCCCCGGCAGCAGCATCCACCCTTCTGCACTACCTCAAAGACACCGGCTCGGCCCCCTCGGACTTTGACCGCATCTACACCGGCGATCTGGGCCATGTGGGCAGTCAGCTCCTGCGGGAACTTCTGGCAGCGGAGGGCCTGCTGCTCAAGAATTATGTGGACTGCGGCTGTGTCCTTTACGACGCCGAGGAGCAGACCGTGAAGAGCGGCGGCTCCGGCCCGGGCTGCTGTGCGTCCGTCCTCTGCGGGCACATCCTGCCCCGGCTGGAGCGGGGGACACAGCACCGTGTGCTTTTTATTGCCACCGGCGCCCTCATGAGTCAGACCACATTTTTGCAGAAAGAGAGCATCCCGGCGGTGGCCCATCTGGTGGAACTGCGGGGCCCGGGAGAGGAGGACAAGTGATGAATTATTTCTGGGCCTTTGTGGTGGGCGGCGGCATCTGTGTCATCGGACAGCTGTTCATCGACCTTACCGGCCTCACTCCGGCCCGCATCCTGACGGGCTATGTAGTGGCGGGGGTCATCCTGTCGGCGGTCGGGTTATATGCTCCGCTGGCTGAGTTTGCGGGCTGTGGTGCCACCGTGCCCCTGCTGGGGTTCGGGCATCTGCTGGCAAAGGGGGTGCGGATGGCCATCGAAGAGGAAGGGGCCATCGGCATCCTCACCGGCGGGCTGACTGCCGCCGCAGCGGGAATCACCACAAGTCTTGTCTGCGGGGTGGTGTGCTCGTGGGTAGGGAAGAGTCATGATCAGAACTGAGAGGAAAGGCAGATGTTCGCTTTTGTATGCCGATAGCGGGGTAGGTTTCTGCTGGCGCAAAGTTGCTTTTCGCTCCGCGGGGTTGAGGGCTCGCTGGCGCGAAGGTTTAGACTGCTCTGATTGCGGAGAAACGTTCTTTTTTGCGTACCAAAAGAGAACCAGAAAAGTACCCGCTAGTGAGAGGCTCGGCGGTGGCGAGGCCATGAAAGCCCAGTGGGGCTTTCATGGCCGACCGTCCGGTTTGCGGAGCAAATGCCGCGTGTTCAGCGCGGCAAGGACAGGGGGCGGAGCAGTAGAAATCACAAAAAGCTAGCGCTGCGCCATTCAGTGAAGTGCACTCCGTCAA
>DCCL01000241.1:6628-8631 GCA_002313795.1 Faecalibacterium prausnitzii | reverse complement strand
ATCATGTTCTGACCGCCCAGCACATAAGAGGGGCGCATCAGGACAGGCAGGCCGACCTCATCGGCTGCGGCCAGAGCCTCTTCCAGATTGAAGACGGTGCGGCCCGGGGCACGGGGGATGTTGCAGCGCTCCAGCAGCTCGTCGAAGCGCTCACGGTCTTCCGCCTCATCGATGGCATCCGCCGGGGTGCCGAGGATGGGCAGGCCGATCTCATCCATATGCTTTGCCAGCTTGATGGCAGTCTGACCGCCGAACTGGACCACGCAGGCGTCGGGCTTCTCGGTGGCGATGATGTTGTCCACGCTCTCAGGGTTCAGGGGGTCGAAGTACAGGCGGTCGCCGGTGTCGAAGTCGGTGGAGACCGTCTCAGGGTTGTTGTTGACGAGGATAGCCTCGCAGCCGTGTTTCTTCAGGGTCCAGACGCAGTGGACAGAGCAATAGTCGAACTCGATGCCCTGACCGATGCGGATGGGGCCGGAACCAAAGACCAGCACCTTCTTCTTTTTCGGCTCACCCTTCTCAGCAGCCTTGGCTTCCTTCTCGGCGATGAACTCGGCAGCCTCGTTGTCGCCGTCGTAGGTGGAGTAGAAATAAGGGGTGTTGGCGGAGAACTCGGCCGCACAGGTATCCACCATCTTGAAGCCGGCGCGGTAGTTCTCCACAGGGAGCTTGTCCACCTTTGCCAGACGCTTGATGGCCTTATCCTGGAAGCCATACTTCTTGAGGGTCTTGTACTGCTCTTCGGTCAGGACGCCGTTACACTTGGCCAGACCATTCTCAAGGTCAGCCAGATGCTGCATCTTGTCGAGGAACCACCAGTCGATCTTGGTGATGTTATAGATGGTCTGATGGTCGATGCCCCGCTTGAGGGCCTCGTAGACGCAGAAGACACGCTCTGCATCCTGCACGTGCAGGTGCTCCACGACCTCGTCGTCAGTCAGCTCCTCAAAGGGCTTGTGGGTCAGGGTATCCATGCCCAGCTCAATGGAAGAGACAGCCTTCATCATGGCGGCCTCGAAGCTGTTGCCGATGCTCATGACCTCGCCGGTGGCCATCATCTGGGTGCCCAGAGACTTATCGGCGTAGACGAACTTATCAAAGGGCCACTTCGGGTACTTGACCACGATATAGTCCAGAGCCGGCTCAAAGCAGGCGCAGGTCTTTCCGGTGACGTCATTGGTGATCTCATCCAGCGTGTAGCCGATGGCAATTTTGGTTGCCACCTTGGCGATGGGGTAGCCGGTAGCCTTGGAAGCCAGAGCGGAGGAGCGGGACACACGAGGGTTGACCTCGATGACCGCGTAATCGAAGCTGTCCGGCTTCAGGGCAAACTGGCAGTTGCATCCGCCCTCGATGCCCAGCTCAGTGATGATATCCAGAGCGGCAGTACGCAGCATCTGATACTCATGGTCGCTCAGGGTCTGGGAGGGGGCCACGACCACGGAGTCGCCGGTGTGGATGCCGACGGGGTCCAGGTTCTCCATGTTGCAGACGGTGATGACATTGCCCTTGTGGTCGCGCATGACCTCGTACTCGATTTCTTTCCAACCGGCGATGCACTTTTCCACCAGGATCTGATGGATGGGGGAAAGACGGAGGCCGTTGGTGCCGATCTCGATCAGCTTTTCTTTGGTCTCGCAGATACCGCCGCCGGTGCCACCCATGGTGAAGGCCGGGCGGACGATGACGGGATAACCGATGCGGTCAGCGCAGGCCAAAGCGTCTTCCAGCGTCTCCACGACCTCAGAGGGGATGATGGG
The DNA here is from genome assembly GCA_002313795.1 of Faecalibacterium prausnitzii. Taxonomy (GTDB): domain Bacteria; phylum Bacillota; class Clostridia; order Oscillospirales; family Ruminococcaceae; genus Faecalibacterium; species Faecalibacterium prausnitzii_L. The sequence goes on along the minus strand of DCCL01000241.1, from coordinate 6,871 downwards.
CTGATGCAGCTTCTCCATCGTCTCCTTGAACAGTTCGCGGTCCTCGGCGCGGTCGATGGTCTCCGGCTTGCAGGCCAGCAGGCGGATGCCGGTGCGGTCGAGGTAGCCGGAGCGGGCCAGCTCCATGGAGAGGTTCAAGCCCATCTGACCGCCCAGGTTGGGCAGCACAGAGTCGGGCTTCTCGATGTCGAGGATGCGCTCCACGACCTCGAGGGTCATGGGCTCGATGTAAACATGGTCGGC
>DCCL01000241.1:6145-6595 GCA_002313795.1 Faecalibacterium prausnitzii | reverse complement strand
ACATCGGGGTCGGTCATGATGGTAGCGGGGTTGGAGTTGAGCAGAACGGTCTCGATGCCTTCTGCCTTCAGGGCACGGCACGCCTGCGTGCCGGAGTAGTCGAACTCAGCAGCCTGACCGATGATGATGGGGCCGGAGCCGATGACCAGCACTTTCTTGATTCTGGGGTCCTTAGGCATTTCAGCGTGCCTCCTTTGCTGCTTTGACGTTGTTCAGGAAGCGGTCGAACAGGAACTCAGTGTCCTTGGGGCCGCCGTTGGCTTCCGGGTGGAACTGGACGGTGAAACAGTTCCACTTCTTGTATTTGATGCCCTCGCAGGTGCCGTCGTTGGCATTCACCTGTGCCACCTCGCCCATCTCGGCAGGCAGCTCATCGCCCACGACTGCATAGCCGTGGTTCTGGCTGGTGATGAAGGTGCGGCCCGACTCAAAGTCGGTGACGGGCTGGTT
>DCCL01000241.1:2751-6081 GCA_002313795.1 Faecalibacterium prausnitzii | reverse complement strand
CCGAAGGTGGGGATGTTCAGCTCAAAGATATGCTTGAGGTTCTCGATGACCTCCACCGGCTCGGCGGGGTCGCCGGGGCCGTTGGAGAGCATGATTCCGTCCGGATTCAGGGCAGCGATCTCCTCTGCGGTGGCGAAGGCAGGCATGACCGTCACCTTGCAGCCCCGCTTGACCAGGCAGCGGATGATGTTCCGCTTGCAGCCGTAGTGCATCAGCACGATATGGGTCTCGCCCTTCTCGTTGAACACTTCCGGCTTTGCGCAGGTGACATTTTTCACGGCATCCGTGACGGCGTAAGCCCGGATATCGGCCAGCAGGGCCTCGGTCTTCTCGGCATTGGCCGGGTCGGCGGGGTCGAAGGTGGTCAGGATGGCACCGTTCATGACGCCGCTCTCCCGGATGATGCGGGTCAGGTGGCGGGTATCGATGCCCTCAATACCGATGGTATTGTTTTTCTTCAGAAAGCTGTCCAGCGTTTCCTCGCAGCGCCAGTTGGAGGGGGTCTTGCAGGCCTCACGGACGATATAGCCCTTTGCCCAGATGCGGTCGGACTCCATATCGTAGCGGTTCATGCCGTAGTTGCCGATGAGAGGGTAGGTCTGGGTGATGATCTGGCCATAGTAGCTGGGGTCAGTCAGCGTCTCCTGAAAGCCCACCATACCGGTGGCAAAGACGACCTCGCCCACGGTGACGCCCTCAGCGCCCACCGACTGACCGGCAAAGACCATGCCGTTCGCCAAAAGAAGATATGCGTTCATAGTGTACTCCTCGTTTTTCCGATGCCGATGACGTTCCCTGTCACGCTCACAGGGTCTGCTTGGCTACCTGCTTCATCTTGCGGCTGCCCAGATGCACCAGAGGCAGCTTGCCCTCCTTGCAGAGGGGGCACTCCTCGGGAGCGTAGTTGGGCAGGTCCAGCTTGAGGGCGCTTGCCACGATGGGGATGGGAGACGGAGCCTCGGGCTTGGTGCGGTCCACCACGCAGGTGATGCCCACACAGATGCCGCCGTTCTCCTCTATGACCCGCTTGGTCTCCAGAGAAGAGATGCCGGTGGTCACGACGTCCTCAGCGATGAGGCACTTCTCACCCGGATGGATGACGAAGCGCTTCAGGGTCATCACATTGTCCACCCGCTCGGTGAAGATGGCGCGCTTGCCGGTCTGACGGGCCAGCTCGTAGGCGTAGACGATGCCGCCCATGGCCGGGCCGACGATGACATCCACATCCATCTCCTTGACTTTGTCGGCCACAGCCTTCATGACCTCGGCGCAGCGGTCGGGGTACTGCTGTAAATAAGCCATCTGGCAGTATGCGCTGGAATGACGGCCGGAAGAGAGCAGGAAATGGCCCTCCAGAAATGCGTCACAGCTCTTCAGGATCTCAAGTGCTTCACTCATAATCGTAACCCTCTCTATACACAAGTTCTGTTTCGTTCATGCGGTATTGTACCACGCATTTTGTCAAAACGCAAATTTATTCACAAATTTTAAGATTCGATGAATATTTGCAGTCTATATGCGTTTACTCTTCGTTTTATTCGTTCAGCGTGCGCAGCCGCGGATCTCGTCCAGCGTCTTGACGCCGTGGGCATCCATCCATGCTGCCATCTCTTCCGTGATGGTCTCCATGGCCCGGGGATTGGCGAAGTTCGCTGCGCCCACCTGCACAGCCGTGGCACCGGCCATGATAAATTCCAGTGCATCCCGGCCGGTGGCGATGCCGCCGAGGCCTACCACCGGGATATCCACAGCACCCACAGCCTGCCAGACCATCCGCAGGGCGATGGGCCGCACCGCCGGGCCGGACAGACCGGCGAAGATGTTGTCAAACACCGGGCGGCGCTTTTCAAGGTCGATGGCGCAGGCCTGGAAGGTATTGGTCAGGCTGATGGCATCTGCACCGGCAGCTTCCACGGCCCTGCACATCTCAGGGATGTTCTCCGCCTGAGGGCTCAGCTTGACCATCAGGGGCTTCTTGCAGGCGTCGCGGACCATCCGCACCACCTCACCGGCAGCTTCTGCCTTGACGCCGTAGGCCATGCCGCCCACCTTGACGTTGGGGCAGGAGATGTTCAGCTCCACGATGTCCACGGCGCTTTCGCTCAGCATGGCGGCACCCTCGACATACTCTTCCTCGCTGTGGCCGCCCAGGTTGGCGATGACCACCGTGCCGTATTTCTGCTTCAGTTCCAGCATCTCGCCCAGCTCCACATCGATGAAATGCTGAACGCCGGGGTTCTGCAGGCCAATGCTATTGATGAGGCCGGAGGGTGTCTCCCACAGGCGCTCGCCCTTGTTGCCGTACTGGCCATGGAGGGTCAGACCTTTGCCGGAGATGCCGCCGACCTTGGAAAGGTCGGCCAGCTCCTCATACTCCACGCCGTAGCCTACCGTGCCGGAGGCACCGATGACCGGGCTGTTCATGGAAAAGCCCAGCAGGTTCGTTTTCAAATCAGCCATCAGAACACCTCCGCTGCATCAAACACAGGGCCATTCTTGCAGACGCTCTTGCCCTCGCCGCTTTTTGTCTCGCAGGTGCAGCCCAGGCAGGCACCGATGCCGCAGGCCATCTTCTTTTCGAGGCTCACGAAGCAGGGCGTGCCCTTCTCGGCGCAGAGCCGGGCTGCATTTTTCATCATGACTGTGGGGCCGCAGACCAGCACCACGTCGTAATCTGCCGGGTCATACAGCTGGGTGACGAAGCCGTGGAAACCCACCGCACCGGTATCGGTGGACACCTTGACGATACCCGCGATGGGGCGGTACTCTTCCATGCAGTAGGGCTTGTCCCGGAAGCCGAAGAAGACGTCCGGCTTGACGCCGCCTGCCGCCAGCTCACGGGTGAGCTGGTACATGGGAGCGGTGCCGATGCCGCCGCCCACAACGGCGACCTTCTTATATTTGCTCAGGATATCGGCCACATCAAAGCCGTTGCCCATGGGGCCGGTGAGCTGGAAGCTGTCGCCCGGCTTCAGGGCCGTCAGCTTGCGGGTCCCCTCGCCTACCACGGCATACAGGAACTCCACGGTCTGGGTGTCGGCGTCCCACTTGTGGACGCTGATGGGCCGGGAGAGGAAGGGCGCTTCATCGGCACCCCAGGCACGCAGGGTGAAGAACTGCCCGGCGTGGGGGATGTGCTCGCGGTCCGGCCAGAGGGCGGTCAGCAGGCGGATATCCTCCGCGATGACCTCATGGCGCAGGACGGTGGCTTCACAGCAGGCTGCACGCATGGGCAATGGCCTCCTTCATGTTCACACACTCATTGTAAGCGGCCTCGTCGAAGGCAACGCCTGGCTGTTTCTTGTAGGCCAGCAGGATGCCGCGGCTGGA
>DCCL01000241.1:1857-2706 GCA_002313795.1 Faecalibacterium prausnitzii | reverse complement strand
ACGCCGCCGTTGCCCTTGGTCAGGTACTGGGCGATGTCCTCAGCCTTGCCGCCCTGTGCGCCGTAGCCGGGGATGAGGAAGAAGCTGTCCTGATACTTGGCGCGGATCTCGGTAGCCTCCTCGATGTGGGTGCCGCCGATGACCAGACCGATGGAGGAGTAACCGTGCTCACCCATGTAGTCCCTGCCCAGAGCGTTCAGTTTGTCGCCCACCAAGTCGTAGACGTGGCGGCCGTCGGCCAGCTTCTCGTACTCGAAGTCCTTTGCGCCACCGTTGGAGGTGCGGCAGAGGACGAACATGCCCTTGCCCTGCTTTTCAGCGTAGGGCAGATAGGGGCTGATGGAATCCAGACCCATGTAGGGAGCCAGCGTGACGAAATCGGCCTCGAAGTCACCGGTGAAGTGGCCCATGGCGTACATCTCGGCAGTCTTGGCGATATCGCCGCGCTTGATGTCCGCAATGACAGGCACACCGGCCTCCCGGACAGCCTTCAGGGTGTCGGCATAGGCCTTCATGCCCTCAAGGCCCAGAGATTCATAGTAAGCGATCTGCACCTTATAGCAGCCCGCAACTGCCTTGGTGGCCTCGATGAGCTTCTTGTTGAAGCGGACGATGTTCTCTCCCCTGGAGAGGGTGCTGTCCACGAAATCTGCGGGCAGATAGCTGAAATCGGTATCCAGACCGACGCAGACCGGGCCGCGTGCTTCGACTGCTTCGTAGAGCTTATCCATGTTCGTCATTTGGGATTCCTCCTGTATTCTCTCTTATAATGTAAAATGTGACCTGTTTTGTGTAGAGCGATTTTCGGGCGGCACACCGGTAATTCCCTTCGCAAGTGAGGTCGAGTTG
>DCCL01000241.1:0-1707 GCA_002313795.1 Faecalibacterium prausnitzii | reverse complement strand
AACAGGGTCCCACCCCAGCGGACACTTGCTCAGGGAACAACCGGTGTACCTAAGATATTTGCTCCCACCATCGGAGGCGGGGCGGAGGGTGGTTTCCTGCCGAGCAGTTCAATCGCAAACTTGTTTGCGATAGCTGGCAGGGAACTGCCGGACAGCCCAGCTGATAAGCTGCCGCTCCGGTTCATTTGCTTCGGCATCTCTTAACAGCCTGAAGTGCCGTCCCGTCGAAACCGTCTTATTCCTCTGCCTGATAGGTCAGCTCGCCGCCCTTGACGGTGGCGTAGACCTTGCCGTAGAGCTGCGCACCATCGTAGGGGCAGTTGTGGGACTTGCTGTGGAGCTTTTCCTTGTCCACCGTGTAGGGCGTGTCAAGGTCTACCAGAACGAAATCGGCATCATAGCCCGGCTCCAGCTGACCCTTGGCCAGACCAAGGATCTCTGCCGGGCGGGTGCTCATCAGATGGCTCAGCAGCTCCAGCGGCAGGCCCTCTTCCCTGCAGAGCTTGGTATAGCAGACGCCGAAAGCCGTTTCGCTGCCCACCATGCCGGCCATGCCCTTCAGCTTGTCTTCCTCGGAGTGGGGCGCGTGGTCGGTGGCAATGGCATCCACCACACCGCTGCGGATAGCATCAATAAGGGCCTGTACATCGCCTGCCGTCCGGATGGGCGGGTTGACGCGGTAATCGCAGGTGTCGTTGGTAAACCAGAGGTGGTGAGGCGTCACCTCGCAGGTAACGGGGGCTCCCCGCAGCTTTGCCATCTGGATGGCCTCGATGGCACCCCGGGTGGAGACATGGCACATGTGCAGTTTGGTCTGGTAATACTCGCTCAGCCAGCAGTTCCGCACCGTCTCGATGTCCTCTGCCAGCCGGTAATCCCAGGGGCTGATCTCCATGTCCTCGGCATGGCTCATCACGGTGATGTCCCGCTGGGTGCAGATAGCGAAGGCCCGGGCCATGGTGGCGTTGTCCTGCACGCCGTGGCCATCCTCGGTGATGAACTTCACGCTGGCGGGCAGGGTCTTGAGGTGGTCGATGCTCACACCGTCAAAATTTTCGGTGATGGACACGGTCTGGTTCACGTCGCACAGACCGACCTGTGCAGCCTTCTGCTCCACCATCATAGCCTGTGCAGCCGAGGAGCACACCGGCTTTGTGTTGGGCATCAGGTTCACGAAGGTGTAGCCGCCGGCGGCTGCGGCGCGGCTGCCGGTCTCGATGTCCTCTTTGTACTCGAAGCCCGGGGTGCGCCAGTGGCAGTGCAGATCCACAAAGGCGGGCAGCACGGTCAGGCCGCCGGCATCAATGACCGTCTCATTCTCCCCGGCCAGTGCGGAAAGGTCCTGCCCGATGGCAGCGATCTTTCCGTCTTTTTCGTAGATCTCGACCGGGCGGCCCTCGGTGGTCACAGCGTTGATCAACAGCATCTCAAATTACCTCCCTGTTCGTGTTTCGGATGGGCGGATGCCCGCAGACGGGCAAAAAAAAGAACTTTTCCACAATGGGAAAAGTTCAGAAATCGAAAAAAGGAAACAACGAACCCACGGCAAAAGCAGCCGCGAACTGATTCTTCCGATTCATGCGCTTCGCCTTGCACTGCATGGTGTTGTCTCCTTTTTCCCAGTTTCAATCTTTCGTAATATTTTAGCATAGAAACGCGAAATGTGTCAATGCTTCCGGAGCTATTTTGTTGCAAAAAGGTTTGCCG
>DCCL01000131.1 GCA_002313795.1 Faecalibacterium prausnitzii | reverse complement strand
ACGATGCACTCAATGGGCAGCATGGTCAGCTTGCGGCACTTCATGCTGCGGCCTTCGAAGGCGGGAGTCTGGAAGAACTCCGGCATATCCTTCACGTCCACGCTGAGCATATGGTTGGGCAGCAGGTCGCGGGTATAATCGAACCAGAAACGGCTCATCTGGGTGAGCACTTTTCCCTTGTTGGTGACTTTATTCTTTAAGATAACATCGAATGCGGAGATGCGGTCGGTAGCGACCATGATGAGGCTGTCGCCGTTGTCGTAGATCTCGCGGACTTTGCCTTCCTTGATGGGCTTGAACTCAGTCATAGCAAAACACTCCATTTTCCTTATTCTCAAAGTGCCGGTGTCCCGGCCAGTACCTACGCTATAATCTTATCATAACTGAGTGTCCGTTGGGAAGAAACAGATGGGAGAGAAATGGAGCATTTTTTGTTTTTTTCTCGTGAAAAGTGCTAAAAAACAGCTTTATTTTTCGTCGTTTTGACGATAAAAGTCGTACTTTATCCCAAATTGAGCGGGTCTTGCAGCTTTCGGGCGGGCTGTGCGCGGTATCCCCCCCACTGCTGCGGTCCTCTGCATCAAAACCATGCCTATAAAAAGCTTCCGCGAAACGCCGTCGTTGACGGCTGAGGAAAAAACGTGTATCATGGTGCATAACATTCTCTTTCCCGAAGGAGGCCCGGGCCATGCGTCCCATCATCATTGCACACCGGGGTGCATCGAACCTTGCACCCGAAAATACACTGGCTGCGTTCCGTCTGGCCAAAGCACTTGGGGCAGACGGCATCGAGTTCGACGTCCAGCTCACCAAAGACGACCAGCTCATCGTGGCCCACGACTACCTCACCGACCTCAAGGCCGGCGTCCACGGCAACATCCCGGATATGACCTTCGACGAGCTGCGGAAACTGGACGTGGGTAGCTGGAAAAGCCCGGAGTTTGCCGGGGAGCGGATGCCCACCCCCGCCGAGGTGCTGGACATCGGCAGGGAGATGAAGATGATTCACATGGAGATGAAGCCCTATCTGGGCAAGGACTATGACCTTCTGGTGGAGAAGACCCTGCAGGCCATCGTAGACGCCGGAGTGGAAGACAAGGTCGTTGTCACCTCCTTTGAATATGACCTGCTGCGGAAGGTCAAGGAGCAGATGCCCCAGCTCGCCACCTGCGCCATGTCGCTGAACATGGAATCCCTCTTCTATCCTGCCCGTGACAACTGGGAACAGCTGGGCCTCGAGGAGGGTGACCCGGTGCTGGACAAGCTTTCCGGCCCTCAGGCTGCCAACGAAGCCATGGCTCTGCTGCAGGACTCCAACGACCTGGATGAGGAGAATTCTGCCCTGCTCTACTTTCTGAAAGACCGCATCGACTGCAACTATTCCAACTTCCCGGGCAAAAATATGCTGCAGATCGTGCAGGAGTGGTATCGGCAGATCAACTTTGTGAACTACGTCTCCCAGTTCGATTTTCCGGTGGATTACGTAGGCCCCGAATACCATGCTTTTTTCCGGGACGCTGCCACCAACACCAATGCACACGACCACGGCTACAAAACCGCACCATGGCCTGCACTGGATGACAGCCGGGAGCAGCTGCGCTCCCTCATCCAGATGGGGGTGGATGTCCTTGTGACCAACAAACCGGAGCTGGCCATGTCCATTCTCACCGGCATGGGCAGATGGGACTGACGCGAAAGAGGGTTGACGGCCCTCTTTTTTTGTGCCATAATGCTCCTGTATCGAACTGTTTTATGTGAAACAGTTCAGGCATCGAACAAACAAAGGATGATATCTCATGTGTAAACAGACCGAACCCGCCTGCTCTCCCATCGCCCCGCCCTGGGAGGCACCGCAGGTCATCCCGGCCCAGATGCGCCGGGTAGACAACCTCATTTTCCGCAAGATCAACCAGAATGCCCGCTGCATCGGTGTAGAGACCGTGACCCCCATGCACGGCTGGATCATGGAATACCTCTATAACCACCCGGATAAGCCGGTGTTCCAGCGGGACATTGAGCGGGAGTTTTCCATCACCCGCTCCACCGTCACCAACATTTTGCAGCTCATGGAGCGCAAGGGCTACATCGCCCGGCAGAGCGTTGAGCAGGATGCCCGGCTCAAACAGCTCGTTCTCACCGAGAAAGGACGGCAGTTCCACGAAAACTCCATGCGGGTGTTTCACCAGACCGATGAATACGTGGCCAGCCTCCTGACTGAGGAAGAGAACGCCGAACTGCTGCGGCTGCTGAATAAACTGTATCAGGGACTCAAGTGAGAAGAAGGGTGGGACCAGCCGACCCACCATCGGAGGCGGGGCGGAGGGCGGTTTCCTGTCAGGCTGCTCAATCGCAAACTTGTTTGAGATAGCGGGTAGGAAACCGCCGGACTGCCCCGCCGATAAGATGCAGTCCTGGGCCTCCTGCTCCGGGATTTCCCGGCGAGCTAAAAAGCCGCTTCGCCGGAAAATCCCATCGCGTCGGCGGGAAGCAGCATTTGTATCCGAAGAGGACGTCTCCAGAAATTTCGTTTCAGCCAGCACCCGCCTCCAGAGGCGGGGCGGAGGGTGGTTTCCTGTCAGGCGGCTCAATCGCAAACTTGTTTGCGATAGCGGGCAGGAACCGCCGGACTGCCCTGCCGATGAAATGCAGCCCCCTGCCTCTTCCTACATCTTCCACCCCTAAATATGAACTTTTTTCGAAACTTTGGAAAAGGCATTGACATTTAAATTGTTTTGTATAGAATTGTTTTGTTTCAAACAATTTACCAAAAGGAGGTTCAGAGAATGATAAAAAAGCTTGTGTCTCACCTTGGCGAATACAAGCGCTCCGCCATCCTCACGCCGGTGTTTGCCGCGCTGGAAGCAGTCATGGATATCCTGCTGCCTACCATCATGGCCTTCATCATCGATTTGGGCATTGAGAAGGGCGATATGAATGCCATCCTCAAGTATGGCCTGCTCACCTTCGTGGTGGCTGTCATCGCCCTTCTGCTGGGTGTGCTGGCCGGCAAATACGCCGCCGAGGCATCCACCGGCTTCGCAGGCAATCTGCGCGATGCCATGTATGAAAACATCCAGCACTATTCCTTCTCGAACATCGATAAGTTTTCCACTGCCGGTCTGGTCACCCGTATGACCACCGACGTGACCAACGTGCAGAACGCATTCCAGATGATCGAGCGGATGTGCGTGCGTGCGCCGGTGCATCTGGTGTTTGCTCTCTTCATGGCCTTCATGATCGGCGGCCCGCTGGCTCTCATCTTTGTCATCGCAGTCGCTTTTCTGGTGGCTGTGCTGGCAGGCATCATGGTGCCTACGTTCAAAATTTTTGACCGGGTGTTCAGGAATTATGATAACCTGAACGCTTCGGTGCAGGAGAATGTCTCCGCCATCCGTGTGATCAAGAGCTTTGTCCGGGAGGGCTTTGAGAACGAAAAGTATACCAAAGCCTGCGAGGGCCTGTATAAGCAGTTCGTCAACGCCGAGAGCCGCCTGAGCTTCAATAACCCTGCCATGCTGGTGGCTGTTTACGGTTGCAACATCGCACTGAGCTGGTTCGGTGCCAAGTACATCCTCCGCGGTGCCCTGACCACCGGTCAGCTGAATGCCCTGTTCGGCTATATCATGAATATCCTGATGGCCCTGATGATGCTGAGCATGGCGTTCGTCATGATCTCCATGTCCGCCGCTTCTGCCAAGCGTATCGTGGAAGTGCTGGACGAGACCACCGACCTGCCTGCCCCCAAGGCTCCCGTGCAGGAAGTCAAGGATGGCAGCATCCGGTTCGACCATGTTACCTTTAAGTATAAGCACGGCTCCGGCCAGCCCGTCCTGAACGATATCACCTTCGATATCAAGCCCGGCGAGACTCTGGGCATCATCGGCGGCACCGGCAGCGCAAAGTCCAGTCTGGTGCAGCTCATCCCCCGCCTGTACGATGCCGAGTCCGGCACTGTCAGCGTGGGCGGTGTGGATGTCCGGGATTACAACCTCAATGTCCTCCGCCGGGAGGTCTCCATGGTGCTCCAGAAGAACGTCCTGTTCTCCGGCACCATCCTCGACAACCTCCGCTGGGGCGATGAGAACGCCACCCGGGAAGAGTGTATGCGGGTGGCCAAACTGGCCTGCGCCGATGTGTTGATTGAGCGCTTCCCCGAGAAGTATGACACCTGGATTGAACAGGGCGGCTCCAACGTTTCCGGCGGCCAGAAACAGCGCCTGACCATCGCCCGTGCCCTGCTGCGCAAGCCGAAGGTGCTCATTCTGGATGACTCCACCAGTGCTGTGGATACCGCCACCGATGCCAAGATCCGGAAAGCATTCCGGGAAGAGATCCCCGGCACCACCAAGATCATCATCGCACAGCGTATCTCCTCGGTGCAGGATGCCGACCGTATCCTTGTCCTGGATAACGGCCAGATCAACGGTCTGGGCACCCACGAGGAGCTGCTGAAGACCAATAAGATCTATCAGGAAGTTTACAACAGCCAGACCCAGGGCGGCGGCGACTTTGACAAACAGGGAGGTGAGCAGTAATGGCAGAACAGAAAGCAAAAGTGGTGCACGGCCCCGGCCCCCGCGGCATGGGCGGCCCCAAACCCGAAGTCGAGAATCCCGGCCTGCTGCTCAAGCGCATCATGGCGGAAGTGTTCCAGCACTATCTGCCCCACTGCATCATCGTGCTCATCTGCATCGTGGTCAGTGCTCTGGCCAATGTGCAGGCAAGCCTCTTTCTGCAGACTCTCGTCGATGATTATATCGTTCCCATGACCCAGCAGCAGAGCCCCAGTTTTGCTCCGCTGGCCGGTGCGCTGCTGCGGGTAGGCTGCATCTACGTGGTGGGCATTCTGGCCGCATGGCTCAATGCCCGCATCATGGTCAATGTCACCCAGGGCACCCTGCGCAACCTGCGCATCCAGCTCTTCACCCACATGGAGAGCCTGCCCATCAGCTACTTTGACACCCATCCCCACGGCGATATCATGTCTGTCTACACCAACGATGTGGATACCCTGCGCCAGATGCTCAGCCAGAGCATCCCTCAGCTGATCTCCAGCGCCATCACCATCGTATCCGTCTTTGCCAGCATGTGCATGCTGAGCTGGCAGCTCACCATCGTCACCATGCTGATGGTTGCCCTGATGCTCTTCTGCTCCAAGAAGATCACCCAGCAGAGCGGCAAATATTTCATTGCACAGCAGCGTGACCTGGGCAAGGTGAACGGCTACATCGAAGAGATGATGGAGGGCCAGAAGGTCGTCAAGGTGTTCACCCACGAGCAGAAGGCTCTGGAAGGTTTCCGGGAGCTGAACAACAAGCTCAAGGAGAGCGCCAAGCAGGCCAACAGCTTCGCCAACATCATCATGCCTATCACTGCACAGCTGGGCAACATCAGCTACGCCATCTGCGCTCTGGTGGGTGCTGCCATGGCCGTCAGCGGCGCAGGCGGCATCACGCTGGGCACCGTTATGGCGTTCCTGGCCCTGAACAAGAGCTTCAACATGCCCATCAGCCAGGTCTCCATGCAGGCCAACAGCATCATCATGGCACTGGCCGGTGCAGAGCGCATCTTCAAGATGATGGACGAGCCCAGCGAAAAGGACGAAGGCTATGTCACCCTCGTGAACGCCAAGTACGACCGGAACGACAACCTTGTTGAGACCGAGGAGCGCACCGGCATCTGGGCCTGGAAGCACCCCCATCATGACGGCACCACCACCTACCACAAACTGGAAGGCGACATCACCTTCACCGATGTGGACTTCGGCTATGTGCCGGGCAAGACCGTCCTGCACGACATCAACCTCTATGGCCGTCCGGGCCAGAAGATCGCCTTTGTCGGCTCCACCGGTGCCGGCAAGACTACCATCACCAACCTCATCAACCGCTTCTACGACATTCAGGATGGCAAGATCCGCTACGACGGCATCAACATCCACAAGATCAAGAAGTCCGACCTCCGCCGCTCTCTGGGCATCGTGCTGCAGGACACCCACCTGTTCACCGGCACGGT
>DCCL01000161.1:346-16338 GCA_002313795.1 Faecalibacterium prausnitzii | reverse complement strand
GTTCGGGAAAATCCGGATGCACACCCGCTGTTCCACAGTGACCGTGGATTCCAGTACACCAGCCGAATCTTTCACAAGAAACTGTTGGATGCTGGTATGACGCAAAGTATGTCTCGTGTGGGGCACTGCATTGACAACGGCCCAATGGAAGGCTTCTGGGGTATCCTTAAGCGGGAATGTTACTATGGGCACACATTTACAAACCGAGAATCGCTCATTTCGACGATTGAGAACTACATTGACTATTACAACAACCGCCGCTACCAGCACCGTCTCTTCATCCAGACACCAATGCAGGCTCATGTCAGCGCCATGAACCGGGCCGCCTGATACCGATTTGTAAAAAAATTCGCTGCCCCCTTGTGGAAACAGCGAACAAAAATCTTATATTATTTTTTCTGTCTACTTGACGGAGTGCACTTCATTACCACTGCGATGCCGCTTTTGCATTATTTTGCATTATCAGAACTTATTTCAGCGTCCCATCCAGCACCTGCTGATAGTACCACGGTTTCGGCGCGTGGAAGGTCTTGCCGCTGAGGAACTCGAAGTCGGGCTGGCTGAAGTGAGGCAGGGTCAGCTCCCAGGCGCAGAGAGCCTGATATTTCAGCTTCAGCTCCCGGTTGGCGGTGTTGTTGCCGTACTTGCTGTCGCCGAGAATGGGGCAGCCAATGCTTGCCATGTGGGCGCGGATCTGGTGGGTACGGCCGGTGATGAGCCGCACCTTGAGCAGAGCCAGACGGCCCGAGACGGCGATGGTCTCATACTGGGTCTCCACGTCCTTGGCACCGGGCTGCTTGTCCTGCACAATCTTCACGATGCCCCGGTCGGCATCCTTGAGCAGATAGCCGTCCAGAGTGGCGTCCGGCGGGGTGGGGCGGCCAAAGGTAACGCAGAGGTAGGTCTTCTTCACCTCGCGGCTCTTGATGGCCTCGAGGAAGAGCTGCTCGGCCTCGGGGGTCTTGGCAATGATGACAAGGCCGCTGGTGCCGGTGTCCAGACGGTGGCAGAGGGCAGGGGTGTAGAGGTCGTTCTCCTTGTACTCGCCCTGCTTGTTCAGATAGAGCAGCGCACGGTTGAGCAGGGTGTCGTCGTCCGGGCCGTCCACCGAAAGCCCGGCGGGCTTGTTTACGATGAGGATCTGGGGGCAGTCGTACACCACCTCAGCCGGGCAGCGGGCATTTTTCCAGGCCGGGCCTTCCACCCGCTTGTCGGCGTCCAGAACATCGTCCAGAATGAACAGCTTGATCTCATCGCCCGCCATGACGCGGGTGGAAAGGGGCTGCTTTTTGCCGTTCAGCTTGATCTTGTTCTCCCGCAGGGCCTTGTTCAGACGGCCCGGGTTCAGGGCAGGGAACTGCTGCATCAGATAATTGTCCAGCCGGGTGGGAGCAAGACACTTTACTTTTAAGATTTTCACGAAGGTTTCCTCTCTCTAACTAAGAATAGGCTAAGATTTGCTTTTATTGTAGCCAATCCGCCTTCTTACGTCAAGTTGGGAGTTTACTTTTCCCACAAACAAGTGTATACTGTGCCAGTGCATCCAAGAATGTACCTATTATAGAGAAGAAAGAAGGTATCATATAGATGAAAAATAATAAAAAACTGATGCTCCTTGCAGGCGTTCTGGCACTGGGTGTTCTGGCGGGATGCAGTTCTGCCAGCGCCGCCAGTGCGACCAGCAGCATGGCTGGTTCCGTGGCAGCTGCAAGCAAGGCTGTCAGCACGACGGCCGACAGTGAACTGCGGACGCTGCCCGGGAAAGAGGGCGTCGTGATGCCCATCGACCAGGGTGGTCTGGAAGAGATGAAGACCGACTCTTATAAATTTGCGGCAAAGATCACGAGTGTGGACGGGAAAAAGCGTCAGCTGACTATGAACGTTTACAGCTACGATGCCTATCTTGCGGAAGATATCGATGGACTGAAGGTGGGCAGTGTGCTCAGCACCCATCTGGACGGCACGGTGGAAGCACAGGACCTGACGGTGGAGAGCATCGAGCGGAACGAAGAAAACGGCACCGTGACCATCAACGGCGGCATTGAGCAGGGCGGTCTGGAACTGGTGCTCAGCAGGGACGTCTACCGCACGAATACGTTTGATGACTATCCCGTTTATTATTCGATGGGTGAGCTCATCCTGCCGATGGCGGATGACGTGACCATCGAGGACAGTTCTGCCAGCGTGGATGTGGAACCGGTGGAGACTGAGGGCGCAAATGCGGTGGCATCTGCCATCTCCGATGACCCGGATAACTGGACGCCGTACAATACGACGATCTTCACAAACAATGGCAGCGTCAGCAACATCGTGCGCATCTGGGTGCCGTGATATCCGGACGCAGGGAGTTTACTTTTTTTCAAAACAAGTGTATACTGACACCTGCACTTTGAACGAATGAAAGGAAACAAACTATGAGACTGAATAAAAAAATGACAGTGCTCACGGCTGCTCTGGCCCTGGGCCTGATGACCGGCTGCGGTGCATCTGCATCCAGCAGCACGGCTTCCTCTGCCGCTTCCAGCGAGGCGGTCAGCAGCGTTGCCAGCAGTGAGGCCGCTTCGGAAGAGAATAGCGCAGTCAACACGGTGGACCCCATTGAGATCGACGAGAGCGTGGACAATCTGCTCAACGGCGACAGCTCCTATAAGGTCCATGCCTCTCTCACGGATGTGGGCGACAGCGGCGTGACGCTGGAAGTTTACTCCTATGATGCCTATGAGCAGGACGACATCAATGGCCTGAAGGTCGGTGATGTCATTCGCACCCATGATGGAATGACCAACGAGCTGACGGATATGACCATCGAAACGCTGGAGCACAATGAAAACGATGATGTGGTCATCAACGGCGGCATTGAAGAGGGCGGTGTGGAACTGTGGACGGACCGCGGCGTTTACCGCACCGTCTCCATGGATGGTTACCCCGTTTACTATGAGGTGGGCGCGGTGACTCTGCCGCTGGCCGATGACGTGACCATCGAGGACAGCTCTGCAGAGTCTACCGCCAGCGCTATCATCACCACCGGCGCTGCTGACGCGGAAGCTTACATCGCTTCCGACGACAACTGGACCGTCTACAACACCACCTTCTTCATCCAGAATGGTCAGGTGTTCGATATCCAGCGCGTCTGGGTGCCGTAAGCGCCGGGCCTTTGACAGACCGGGCAGCTTTGCGTCGGCAGAGAAAGCTCCTGCTGATGCAAACGGGAAGACCCTGCGGAATGGGGCAGTTTTTTGGGAAAAACCGTTGACAAACGCCCCGACTACGCTTATAATCTGAATTGAGCGCAGGGGGCGGTATGCCCCTTTGCGCAGAAATGATCATTATGGCAAATGGCAAGGATGGGGCCAGAAGGATGTGTGCCGCCGCCCAGAGAGGATGCCCTTGGCTGAAAGGCATCCCGGCAGAGCATTTTTTACGCCACCCCGGAGCTTCCGGCGAAACGAACCGGACGCTGCGCAGCGTTACAGCGCATAAAGCGGCAGGAGCCTTTGCGGGCCTTCTGCAATTTGGGTGGTACCACGGAGCTTTTTATACAGTCTTCGTCCCTTTTCGGGATGAGGGCTGTTTTTTGTTTTTTGTCAGCCTGCCATAACAGAACAGCGTCCGGAGGAGGACGCCAATACACGAGGAGAGATAGAAACTATGCAATGGACCGGTTTGAATGAACTGCGCGACAAGTACCTTACCTTCTTTGAAGGCAAGGGCCATCTGCGCCTGGACAGCTTCCCGCTCGTCCCGAAGAATGACCCCAGCCTGCTGCTCATCAACAGCGGCATGGCACCCATGAAAAAGTGGTTCCTCGCTCAGGAGGAGCCTCCCTGCCACCGCGTGACCACCTGCCAGAAGTGCATCCGCACCCCGGATATCGAGCGCGTGGGCATCACCGCCCGCCACGGCACCTTCTTCGAGATGCTGGGCAACTTCTCTTTCCAGGACTACTTCAAGAAAGAGGTCATTCCCTGGGCATGGGAGTTCCTGACCAGCGATGAGTGGATGGCGATCCCCAAGGATAAGCTCTATATCTCCGTCTACAAAGAGGACGACGAGGCTTACGATATCTGGACCAAGAACGTGGGCATCGCTCCCGACCACATGGTGCGTCTGGGCAAGGAAGACAACTTCTGGGAGCATGGCTCCGGCCCGTGCGGCCCCTGCTCTGAGATCTACTTCGACCGCGGCCCCGAGTACGGCTGCGGAAAGCCGACCTGCGGCGTGGGCTGCGACTGCGACCGCTATATGGAGATCTGGAATCTGGTCTTCAGCCAGTTCGACGCCGACGGCAAGGGCCACTACGAGCGTCTGGCACGCCCCAATATCGATACCGGCATGGGCCTGGAGCGTCTGGCCTGCGTGATGCAGGGCGTGGGCAACCTGTTCGAGGTCGATACCGTCCAGAGCGTGCTGCACCATGTGGAGCACATCGCCAACAAGACCTACGGTGCCAACGCCAAGGATGATATCTCCATCCGCGTCATCACCGACCACATCCGCAGCTGCACCTTCATGGTGTCCGACGGCATCCTGCCCTCCAACGAGGGCCGCGGCTACGTGCTGCGCCGTCTGCTCCGCCGCGCTGCCCGCCATGGCCGGATGCTGGGCATCACCCGCCCCTTCCTGGTGGAACTGGTGGAGACCGTCATCCAGTCCAGCGAGTCCGCTTACCCCGAGCTGCGCGAGCATGACGCCTATATCAAGAAGGTCATCGGCACCGAGGAGGCAAACTTTGCCCGCACCATCGACGCCGGCATGAACATCCTGAACAACATGATCGACGGTCTGGAAAAGGCTCACCAGCACCTGCTGAAGGGTCTGGATGTCTTCAAACTGAACGATACCTTCGGCTTCCCCCTGGACCTGACCAAGGAGATCGCCGCTGAGCAGGGCATCGAGATCGATGAGGAAGGCTTCCATGCTGAGATGAAGAAGCAGAAGGAGCGCGCTCGCGCCGAGCGTCTGAAGAAGAACATCTCCGGCTGGAGCGAAGACCTGTTCGGCAGCCTGACCGCTGAGCCTACCGTCTTCGTGGGCTATGACACCCTCAAGAGCGACAGCGTTGTTGTGGCTCTGAGCGATGAGGAGACCCTGACTGACGCCATCGCCACCGATGAGGAGGCCAAGGACGGCGTTCTGGTGGTTCTGGATAAGACTCCCTTCTACGCTGAGATGGGCGGTCAGGCAGCTGACCACGGCGTCATCACCGGCGCTGACTGCGTACTGCGCGTGCAGGACGTCAAGAAGACCCCCAAGGGCTACTACGTCCACACCTGCACTCTGGAAAGCGGCATCGTCAAGGTGGGCGATCATCTGACCGCCCGCGTGGACAAGCAATACCGCATGGCCATCGCCCGCAACCACACCGCTACCCACCTGCTGCAGGCTGCTCTGCGTGAGGTGCTGGGCGACCATGTCCATCAGGCAGGCTCCTATCAGGATTCTCACATCACCCACTTCGACTTCACCCACTTCAGCGCTGTCACTCCTGAGGAGCTGGCCCGCGTGCAGAAGATCGTCAACGATAAGATCTTCGAGTCGATGAATGTCACCGTCAAGGAGATGCCCATCGAAGAGGCCAAGAAGCTGGGCGCTATGGCTCTGTTCGGCGAGAAGTACGGCAAGGTCGTCCGCGTGGTTGACATCGAGGGCTGGTCCACCGAGTTCTGCGGCGGCACCCACGTCAAGAACACCGCTCAGATCGGCGGCTTCAAGATCGTCAGCGAGTCTTCTGTGGCTGCCGGCATCCGCCGCATCGAGGCTGTCACCGGCCGCAATCTGCTGATTCGTGCCAATATGCAGGAGGCTATGCTGCACACCGTGGCCAACACCCTGAAGGCAAACAATGTCGCCGCTCTGCCTGCCCGTGCCGAGGCTGTCATGGCTGAGAACAAGGCCATGAGCAAGGAGCTGGAGGAAATCAAGGCTAAGGTCGCAGCTTCCAAGGTGGACAGCCTGTTCGATAACGCTGAGGAAGTCAGCGGCGTGAAGATCGCTTCCGCATACTTCACTGGCACTTCCGGCGACACCCTGCGCGGTATGTGCGACTCCATCCGCGACAAGGCTGTGAACCCCTGCGTAGCGGTTCTGGTCGGTAAGGCTGACGATAAGATCACCATGGCTGTTACCGTCAACAAGCTGGCTCAGGAGAAGGGCCTCAAGGCTGGCAACCTCGTCAAGGAGATTTCTGCCATTGCAGGCGGCAAGGGCGGCGGCAAGCCCGACTTCGCTATGGCCGGACTGAAGGACGAGACCAAGATCGACGAGGCTCTGGCTGCGGTCAAGGGCATCGTGGAGAAGCAGCTGGGCTAAGGCAAAAGGCTGCTCCCCCAAATAAAATAGCTGGAAGGAGCGATTCCCATGGAAGATTGTCTGTTTTGCAAAATTGCAGCAGGGGAGATCCCCTCAAAGAAACTCTATGAGGACGAGCAGGTGGTGGCGTTCTACGACATCGCCCCGCAGGCCAAGGTGCACTTCCTGGTCATCCCCAAGAAGCACATCCCCTCGGCTGCTGCACTGACGGAGGCCGACGGCGCACTGCTGGGCCATGTGTTCGCTGTCATTGCGAAGCTGGCCAGGGAGCAGGGCCTCGACAATGGCTACCGCGTCATCTCCAATGTGGGCGAGGACGCAGGCCAGACGGTCAAACACCTGCATTTCCATGTTCTGGGCGGCGAAAAACTGCCTGTCTGATTCCGAAAACAGTAAGGGAGAACATTGAATATGGCTAAGACTTATACGCTGAACGTCGCGGGCCTGACCCGTGAGCTGACCATCTGCAAGGTGAATGACCACATGGACATTGCGGCTTTCATCATGCTGGGTGACGCAGAGCTGACGGTGGCCGCTGCCGCTGAGCTGCTCAAGAAGTGCCCGGATTTCGATATCCTGCTGACCGCCGAGGCCAAGGGCATCCCTCTGGCTCACGAGATGAGCCGTCAGAGCGGCAAGCCCTACGTCTGCGCCCGCAAGGGTGTCAAGCTCTATATGCCCGACCCCGTCGTGGTGGAGGATCAGTCCATCACCACCGAGGGCAAGCAGAAGCTGGTCATCGACCGCAAGGAGCTGGACAAGATGAGCGGCAAGCGTGTGCTGGTGGTGGATGACGTCATCTCCACCGGCGGCTCCCTCAAGGCACTGGATGCTCTGGCAGAGCAGACCGCGTGCACCATCGTGGGTCAGGCTGCTGTTCTGGCCGAGGGCGATGCAGCACAGCGCAAGGATATCATCTTCCTTGAGCCGCTGCCGCTCTTCTTCCACTAAACTGAAATGCGACGCCCGCTCTGCGCGTTCTGTCTGAGTGCGCTGGGTGTGTTGCTCGTGCGTTCTTTTCTGCCGCAGATGGGGCTTTTGCTGCCGTCTGCGGCAGTTTTTGTTCTCTGCCTGCTGGTGTGGTTCCGGGGAGGAGCGGCAAGAGGATATGCCTTCTGTCTGCTGCTCGGCGCTCTGCTGGGCGGGGCAGTCATGTTCCGCACGGACGCCCGGCTTGCCCGGCTCGAGAAAACCTATGCCGGGCAGGAAGTGCTTCTTACCGCCGAGGTGGAGAGCGTGGGGCAGGGTTATGCCCCGGGACGTGTGAGTGCGGTGCTGTGGGTGGAGACCGTAGACGGCAGTGCAGGGCGTTTTCGCGCCGCGTGTGCCAGTCTGCCCAAATGCAAAGCGGGCGACCGCATCCGGGGCCGCTTTCAGCTGGATGTTCCGGACAGGACGCAGCGGCTGAACGACCATGCGGACGGCATCGCCCTCAGTGCAGAATATTATTCCGGGATGCTGCGGATGGAGCAGAGCCGGAGTTTCCGTGCCCGGACGGCACGGCTTCAGGCTCAGCTGAGCAGGGCCCTCCGGCAGGGGATGGCCGGAAACACTGGCGGTGTTCTGGCTGCGATGGTGGTGGGCGACCGCAGTCGTCTCTCATCGACCCTGCGCAAAGCCTACCGGGGTGCAGGCCTTTCCCATGTGCTGGTGGTCAGCGGAATGCACGTCTCCATCTTCTGCGGCCTGCTGGACGCCCTGCCTTACCGAGGTCGGGAGCGGAGCCGGGCATACCGCCGGATGCGGTCGGTGTTTCAGATACTGCTGGCCCTTCTGCTGGTGGGTGTCACCGGAATGACGCCCTCTGTCCTTCGGGCGGCAGTAGCCGTCTGGGTCAGCGCGTTGGGCGTCTGGCTGGGAGGCCCGGCAGATACCCTCACTTCACTGGGTGCAGCGGGAGTCCTCATGTGCCTGAACAATGGCTACGCAGTCTGCGACGTGGGCTTTGAACTCTCCTTTGCGGCAGTGGTGGGCACCCTGGCCGGTGCGGAGTGTGCCCGGCGGGGGCGGCAGAGCTATGCGAAGCGGAAGAGCTCTGGGGAAAAACAGCGCAGGAAAAAGCCCTCCCGTTTGCGGGTCATGGTGCTGCGCTTGGCGGGCGGCATCTGGGATACCCTCTGCATCTCGGCCTGCGCCTCGGCAGCGACCTTCCCGGTGCTGGTGCTGCGGGGCCTGAGCGCCACCCTCTGGGCTGTGGTGTCGGGCGTGGCCGTGCTCTGGCTGGTGGGGCCGCTCCTGAGTCTGGGCCTTGCCACAGCTGTTTTAGGAATGGCCGCAGAAGCAGCGCCATTGCTGGAGCTCCTGCGCCGCCCGGCAGCCTCCTGTGCCGAAGGGCTGGCGTGGCTGCTGAATGAGTGGGCGTTCCGGGTGTCCGGGATGCCGGGAGCTGCGCTCTGGTTCGATACCTCTTACGCCGCAGTGGTCTGCCTGCTGCTGGTGCTTCTCTGTGTGCTGGCGGTGCGGTGGAAGGTGCGGCTCCGCGTGGCAGTTCCGGCTGTTTTCCTGACGGCGGTGCTGGCTTTTGGGTTGGAAACGGCCCTCAACTGGAACGTGGTACATATTGAGCTGGTGGGCAGCAGAATGGCTCCGGCAGTGGTCATCACCCAGAGGGAAAAGGCCGTCGTCCTGTTCCGGGGCAGCAGCACCACCCAGCAGGCTGTGGAGACCCAGCTGGAAAAGCGGAACGTGAAAACCGTAGAGCTGCTGCTTGACCTCCGGATGGAGCCGGAAATGCCCTGCAGCCTGAAAGCAGAACAGAAACTCACGGTGTCCGCGCTGCCGCAGAACACGGCCCGGCGCTTTTCTGTGGGCGGGGTCGGGATAGAGCTCTGGCGCAGCTGGCATGGGTGCATCGTCCGGATGGAGATCAGCGGCGAAAGCTTTGTCACCCTCAGCGGCACGGTCCGCCCTGCAAAGACCATCCGGGCGGACTGGCTGATGGCATCGGCATCCCGGCCCGACCGGATCAGGTATGAGAACTGCCTGACCCTCAGCAGCAGATACCACTGGATGGAAGAGGAAAGCGAAGAAGCGTTCGCATCCTGCCCCGGCGGCACCCGGCTGAGAGTGAATGCTTTTCAAAGCGGACAGAGTATGATAAAATAGCCCATGAGAAAACAGATAAAGGAGCCGATTCTTTGGCAACGGAAACCAAACTCCGGCAGCTCGTGCAGGACGGCTGCCCGGTCTACTATTTTTATTCCAGTGAGCGGTATCTTGTCCGGCAGGCGGTGGCAAAAGCCGCAAACCTGCTGGCCGAGGGCGAAGACGAAGAGACTACGGTGCTGGACGGCGTAGCCCCGGAGATCGAGCAGCTCATCATGGCGGCGGGCACCATCTCGTTTTTTGGCACCCGGCGGGTGGTGGTCCTGCCTGAGATAGACCCTGCCACCTACAGCGATAAAGATCTGGAAGAACTCTGCAACACTCTGGCAAGTCTGGAAAATGCCGTGGTGGTGCTGGGCAGTGTGTTTGAGCTGGAACGCAATAAGCTCAAACTGAGCAAGCGGGCCCAGAAGCTCATCAACCAGTGCACAAAACTGGGCTTTGCAGAAGAGCTTGCCAAGCCTAAGCCCTATGAGCTGAAGGTCATGATGATAGACCGTGCCAAAGCACAGGGGGCGACCCTGCCTGAGAGCGCGGCGGCAGCACTGCTGGAACGCTGCGGCGAAGACCCCTTCCTGCTGGAAAATGAGGTAGACAAGCTCTGTGCCCTTTCGGGCTATCAGACCGTCACCACAGCCATGGTAGCCGAGATGGGCACCGTGAGTCTGGAAGCGGATGTGTTCGAGATGATACGGATGATCACCGCAAAGAACGCCACCGGTGCCTGCAAGAAATTGCAGACCCTGCTCCGGCTGCAGCAGGAGCCTGTCCCCATCACGGCCGCCCTCATCGGCAGCTACGTGGACCTGTACCGGGTCAAGCTGGGGGCAGCAAAGCGGAAGAGCTACACGACGGTGTTCAAGGATTTCGGCTATAAGGGCAGCGACTACCGGCTCAAACGCTCGGCAGAGACGGCCAGCCGCTACACCCTGCCGCAGCTGGAAGCCTGTATGCAGATCTTATTGGAGCTGGACAAGAGCCTGAAGAGTCAGCCGGTGAGCCCGCAGGTGCTGCTGGAAACAGCGCTCTGCCGGCTGGCGATGGTGGGAGGAAGACGATGAACGGGAAACGAGAGCTGTTGCACACGGGCCGTGTGCTTATTGTGGAGGGCAAGTATGACGCGGCCCGGCTTTCCCATCTGACCGACGCCATGATACTGCTCACCGACGGTTTCGGCATCTATAAGGACAAAAAACGTCAGCAGCTGTTCAAGCAGCTGGCCCATAAAAACGGCCTCATCCTCCTCACTGACTCCGATGCAGCGGGGTTCCGCATCCGCACCTACATCACCAATCTGGTAGGAGAGAAAAATGTGGTGCAGGCCTATGTCCCGGCCATCCACGGCAAGGAAAAACGGAAGCCTCAGCCCGGTAAGGAGGGACTTCTGGGTGTGGAAGGCGTGGAGGACGACATCGTTCTGCAGGCCCTGCGGGACGCTCTGGGTGAGGAAGCAGGTGTGGCTCCGGCCCGCCCGGAGGGACGGCAGATCACCTATACCGATCTCTATGACTGGGGGCTTTCGGGCACGGCAGGCTCTGCCGAGCGGAAAGCAAAGCTGCTCTCTGCCCTTGGCCTGCCGCCCCGTCTCTCCAAAAAAGAGCTGGTGGAGGCCCTCAACCGGCTTTACAGCTATGAGCAGCTGGATGAGATGCAGGCGGAGATACTGCAGTGATTCAACGGTCTCATGCTGCGCTGTTTTTTGGCTTGCGATAAAAGAGTGAAACCACTGCAAAGCGTGATGCACGAAAAGTGAAAAACATTCAGGCTTGACTTTTGAAAATATGGCTCAGGCTGTGATATAATCAAAATACTGTGCGCCTGCCATGTACGCAAACAGGGCAGGCGCAGATTTTTGCATGGTGCAATAAAGGAGAATATCAATGGAACGCGAAACACTCAAATCGAGACTCGGGTTCATCCTGCTTTCCGCCGGCTGTGCCATCGGCATCGGAAACGTCTGGAAGTTCCCTTATATGGCAGGTCAAGGCGGCGGCGGTGCCTTCGTGCTGTTCTATCTGCTGTTCCTCGTCATCCTGGGCCTGCCCATCATGAGCATGGAGTTCGCCGTGGGCCGTGCCAGCCATAAGAGCCCGGTGCGCGCCTATCAGGCCCTTGAGAAGCCCGGCCAGAAATGGCATATCCACGGCTACTTTACCCTCATCGGCTGCTATCTGCTTATGATGTTCTACACCACGGTGGCAGGCTGGATGCTCCACTACTTCTACATGACTGCAGCCGGAAAGCTGGCAGGACTTAATGCCGATCAGGTGGCCGGAAAGTTCACCGAGATGCTGGCAAGCCCCCTGATCATGAGCTTCTGGATGGTGGTGGTCGTGGCCATCGGCATCTTCGTCTGTGCCCGGGGCCTGCAGAATGGTCTGGAAAAAGTGACCAAGATCATGATGATCGCTCTGCTGGTCATCATGGTGGTGCTGGCCATCAACAGCCTGTTCATGCCCGGTGCAAAAGAGGGTCTGGCTTTCTTCCTCGTGCCCGATTTTGAGCGGATGAAGCAGGTGGGCGTCGTCAATACGCTGGTGGGTGCCATGAATCAGGCT
Source organism: Faecalibacterium prausnitzii (assembly GCA_002313795.1). Taxonomy (GTDB): domain Bacteria; phylum Bacillota; class Clostridia; order Oscillospirales; family Ruminococcaceae; genus Faecalibacterium; species Faecalibacterium prausnitzii_L. Next base: position 4,366 of record DCCL01000161.1, on the reverse strand, counting down.
TTCTTCACCCTGAGCCTCGGCATCGGCGCAATGGCCATTTTCGGCAGCTACATCGGCAAGGAGCACGCCCTGCTGGGCGAGAGCGTCCGGGTCGTGGTGCTGGATACCTTCGTGGCCATCACCGCCGGCCTCATCATCTTCCCGGCCTGCTTCACCTATGGTGTAGACCAGACCAGCGGCCCCAGCCTCATCTTCATCACCCTGCCCAATATCTTTGCCAACATGGCCATGGGACGTCTGTGGGGCAGTCTGTTCTTCCTCTTCATGGCCTTTGCGGCCCTGTCCACGGTGCTGGCCGTGTTTGAAAACATTATCTGCTGCGATATGGAGCTGACCGGCTGGAGCCGCAAGAAGTCCAGCGTCGTCAACTTCTTCCTCATCACCATCCTGTCCATGCCCTGCGTGCTGGGCTATAACCTCTGGGCCTGGGATGGCTTTGCCGTGTTCGGCGGCGCGGTGCTGGACCTGGAGGACTTCCTCGTCAGCAACCTGTTCCTGCCGCTGGGCTCTCTGGTCTACCTGCTGTTCTGTGTCACCCGCTACGGCTGGGGCTGGGACAACTACAAGAAAGAGGTCAACACCGGCGACGGCCTCAAGGTGCACGACTGGATGCGCGGCTACCTGACCTACGGTCTGCCTCTCATCGTCCTGTTCATCTTTGTGTTCGGTATCTATGATAAGTTCTTTGCCTGATCGGGCATAACAAAAAAGCATCTGCGGGCAGCTTCCCAGAAAACGGGAGACAGTCGTCGCAGATGCTTTTTCTGTTTCAGAGCTTATTTCTTTACGTACCGGCCCTCGCAGATGTTTTTGCAGCAGGCACTCACCGGGAACCAGCAGCAGTCTCGGCAGATGTCAGCCAGCATCTCAGGGGTGGCTTTGGCGTCGATGTCCCGGATAAGGTCCTGATAAACATAGTCCTTTTCCTCGAGGCCAAAGTATTCCACCGTCTTCGCATCATACCGCTTGACTTTTTCCTGGGTGTCGCAGAGGTCTTCGCCCAGCTTGTTGGGGCAGCAGGAGCAGAGGGTGTCAGTGGAGAAGGTGAGGTGGATGGTGGTGCCGGGAACTTCCCGCAGCTGATGCACCACGTCGGTCATGTGGGCGACAAAATCATTGTCATAGCCCTTGCCGGAGTAGCCCTGGGTGCAGAGCAGGTGGTGGGGACGAAGTACGATGCTCATGCTTTCAGACCCGGGATACGTTTCCGCAGATTCAGTCCGATGGCGCAGGCCAGCACAGCCTTGATGATGGCAGTAGGAATGAAGGGAAGCACACAGGCCGAGATGCCGACGGCAACGGTGCTGTGGGCCACCACCACGAAGAGGGCCACGCCCACCACATAGTTGACCAGCGTGCCCACCACTACAGCAGTGACGAAAGCGCCCTTGAAGGCATTGCGGTGTTCCACGCCCAGACCGATGATGTAGGCCATGATGGGGAAGGAAATCAGGAAGCCGCCGGTGGGGCCCACGAACTTGTCGATGCCGCCGGAGAAGTTGGCCAGCACGGGCACACCGACAGCGCCCAGCAAAACGTAGACCAGAGACGCAATGGCGGAAAGCTTGGAGCCGAGAACCACAGCGGCCAGCGTGATGGCAAAGGTCTGCATGGTCATGGGCACGCCCAGCGGCATGGGAATGGAGATCTGTGCCATCACGGCGATGACGGCGGCGAACAGGCCCGCATAGCAGAGATCGCGCACTGAGAATTTACTGGTAGTCTGATTCATGGAAGATCCTCCTCTAATTTTGGTACAAACGACATCTCGATTAAAACAGAAAGCGGCAGAAAGGTCAACTTTTGATTCGCATAAAGGTTTACAATCATATTGGGATGAGACAATTGCCCCGGCCTGTCTTATTTTCGGCCTGAATCTTGCGGAAACACTGGAAACCCGGTATAATGAGTGAAAATTGTCTGAAAAACGTCGAAACGAAATTTGGACGCTTGTGTATCCGGTTAAAATGCGATACACTACATCTATACATAGATAGGATCTGACAGGCCGCCTCGGCGGGCCTGAGTATGATAGGAGGAACATGATGATCTGGAACAAGAAGAAAGACGGCGCAGGAACCCCGGCTGCGGAAGTGCCCGCCGCGCAAGCCGCCAAGGGCCCGGTGCCCTTCCTGAAAAAGAACTGGAAATGGCTTGTGCCCGTGCTCTGCGTTGTGGTCGTGGGCGGGGTGTTCCTGCTCAAGCCCAAGGATAAAACTGTGGTGGTGGATGCCAATTATATGGAAGCTGCCCCCGAAAAGCGGGATGTCTCCAATACCTTGAGCGGCACCGGTACCCTGAACCCCGCCAATACCTATACCGTGAAATCTCTGGTGGACGGAAAGGTACTTACGAGCGATTTTGAGGAGGGCGACACCCTGGATGAGGGAACCATCCTTTACACGTTGGACAGCTCTGATGCTTCCACCAACTTTGAAAAGGCCGAGATCGCCATGCAGCAGGCTCAGCGCAGCTACGACAAGGCGGTTGACCGCCAGTATGTGCGCGCTGAGGTGGACGGCACCGTGAGCACCCTGAAGGTCGCCAAGGGCGACGAGGTGACCAGCGGCCAGGAGGTGGCTGTCATCCGTGACAGCTCCAAAATGACCCTGCAGCTGGAGTTCCCGGCGGCGGATGCAGCCAATTTCTCGGTGGGGCAGAGCGCAGAAGTGACGCTGGACGGCACCTTTGAGACCCTGACCGGCACTGTGACTGCGGTTACCGGCACCGATGCCCTGAGCACCGGAAATCTGCTCACCCGCACGGTGACCATCTCGGTGCGCAATGCGGGCGGCCTGACCACTGCACAGGCGGCCACCGCTACCGTCAACGGCGTCAGCTGCATTGCGGCCAAGAACTTCCAGTATCAGGCCGAGCGCACTCTGACCACCCTTTCTGCCGGTACGGTTACCGCCATCAACGTGCAGGAAGGCGGTGCGGTGAACAAGGACGACATCGTGCTGCAGATCAGCGGCGATGACCTGACCGAAGCAATCCAGTCTGCGGCCGAGAGCCTGCGCAGCGCAGAGCTGAACATGAACAACATGCAGGAAGCGATGAACAACTACACCATCACTTCCCCCATCAGCGGCACCATCATTGAAAAGAACGCCAAGTCAGGCGATGCGCTGGCCGCCGGCGCGGATCTGTGCACCATCTATGACCTGAGCTATCTGGTCATGGTCATCAATGTGGATGAGCTGCAGGTCAGCAGCCTGTCGGTGGGGCAGAGCGTGCAGGTGACGGCGGATGCGGTGCCGGATAAGACCTATACCGGCACGGTGACCCGCGTCTCCATGAAAGGCAATTCCAACGGCGGCACCACCACCTACCCGGTCACGGTCCGTATCGATGAGACCGACGGCCTGCGCCCCGGCATGAACGCAAACGCAGAGATCGTGGTGGCAGAAGCGAAAAATACGCTTTCTGTGCCCAACGCAGCCATTGTCCGCGGCGGCTATGTGCTGGTGACGCAGGATTCGCCCAGCGCCGCCAACGCCGACGAGAGCATGATCGCACCGGACGGCTATGTCTATGTCCCGGTCAAGACCGGCGTCAGTGATGACAACTATACCCAGATCATCAGCGGTGTCACCGGCAACGACACGGTGGCCTATGATTCTGCCTCGGTGAGCAGCGACAGCTACTATGATGACGGCGGCTACGGCTATGCAGCGGATGGTGCTGCAGATGCTGCGGAGGATAACACCGGCGCCGCAGAAAATGATACCGTGGATAATGTGGATAACATGGAGAACGGCGATGCGGCAGATGCGCCCGCAGAAGAGCCGGTGGAAGAACCCGCCGACGCAGGCGACGCTGTTGATCCGGCAGAAGCAGACGGTGTGGTCGTCACAGGCTGATACAGGAGGAATGCATGAGCGCTCTGATCGAGTTTGATGAGGTGTGCAAATATTACCAGATGGGCGATACCACGGTAAAAGCGGCAGACCACATCACCATGAAAATAGACCGCGGCGAGTTCGTCGCCATCGTCGGCCAGTCCGGTTCGGGCAAATC
>DCCL01000161.1:0-163 GCA_002313795.1 Faecalibacterium prausnitzii | reverse complement strand
GTACAACCTGCTGCCCAAGCTGAACCTGATGGGCAATGTGGAGGTGCCGCTGGTGTATGCGGGCGTTCCCCGCGCAGAGCGGCACGCCCGCGCCCGGGAAGTACTGGAGCAGGTGGGCCTGGGCGACAAGCTCAAGAACCGCCCGAATCAGCTGTCCGGTGGC
>DCCL01000219.1:7150-10953 GCA_002313795.1 Faecalibacterium prausnitzii | reverse complement strand
ATTGCCTCCTTCTTAGAACTCGATCTTCTCGGGCTTCTGAGCTGCGTGAGCGTGCTCGGCACCCTGGTAGCAGTGCAGGCGGGTCAGGGCCTTAGCACCGATGGTGTTGGAAGGGATCATGCCCTTGACAGCGTAGGTCATAGCCAGGTCGCTGTTCTCAGCCATCAGCTTGCTGTACTGAATCTTCTTCAGGCCGCCGATGAACTTGCTGTGGGTGATGTGGAACTTCTGCTCAGCCTTCTTGCCGGTCAGAACTGCCTTGTCGCAGTTGATGACGACGACGAAATCGCCGCAGTCAACGTTGGGGGTATAATCGACCTTCTGCTTGCCGCGCAGCAGAACAGCAGCCTCAGCAGCGACGTGGCCCAGGCTCTTGCCGGCAGCGTCGAGCAGATACCACTTGCGCTCGACTTCAGCGGGCTTTACGAGAGTAGTGCTCATATCTATTTCCTCCTGATAAATGTTTCAACGGTTCAATGCGCCTTTTCAGAGCGCGAGTGTCAGTATACATCACAAAAAGCTTCCTGTCAACATGATTTTTCGATTTTTTAAGCTCAGTTTTTTAAATCTCTCAAAATCTCATGTTTGCTCTTGAAATCTCGTGTTTTCTCATTTCTAATTTTCAAGTCTGTTTTTGCGGCCCGGCGCTACAATTTTAGCGCGGAGTGTGTTATACTATTTTATATATTGCCCCATCCGGGGCCCATCCCCATTTTATAAGGAGGACACCCCTTCATGCCGAAAGACATCCACCAGCGCGACACCGCACAGCAGCGCTCTTCCAAGCTGCTGCTGGCCATGGGCGTCATCGTCCTGCTGGGCGCACTGGCCTATTTTGTGCTGACCCTTGTGGTCAACCGCCGCTCTCCCGCTTCGCCCGACACCCATTACACCGCCGAGAACGGCATCTCCGTCTACTACGAGTCCGCCGTCTGGCCCGTCTGCCAGATGACGGAAGACGCCACCCTTGGCCGTGCGCTGGAGCTGGCCTCGGCCCAGAGCAGCGATGACCCCAACTATCAGGTGGTACTGTTCCAGAAAGGCACAAAGGACACCTACGCTGATTTCATCGACCAGTCGGAAAAAGACCTCAAGCAGGCCTACGGCGTCATCAGCCCCCGGAAGGTCAACCTGAACATCAACGGTGCCACGGTCACTGCCGTGCGATGCGACATTCAGGCATACTACGCCGTGCTGGCCACCATTGAATACGACAGCGGCGATGTGGTCTATGTCTCCGCCCTCACCAAGCTGGCTTCCATCAGCGACATCGTGAACCTTGTCGAGAGCGTGAGCCTGTCATGAGCGACAAGCGAGCGATGCAGCGGCTCTGCGGTCAGATGCGCAAAGCCATCCAGCAATACGAGATGCTTGCCCCCGGCGACCGGGTGCTGGTGGGCGTTTCCGGCGGCAAGGACAGCGTTGCTCTGACCATCGGGCTTTCCATGCTGCGGCAGTATCTGGGGTTTCCCTACGAAGTCGTGGCCCTGACCCTCGACCCTCAGTTCGGCGGTCAGCCGGTGGATTATTCCCCGCTGGAAGAGCTGTTCCGGCAGTACGGCGTCCCCTACGAGGTGCGCCGCACCGAGATCGGCCCCATCGTGTTCGATTACCGGAAGGAAAAGAACCCCTGCTCTCTCTGCGCCCGGATGCGCCGGGGCGCGCTCCATGCTGCGGCGCAGGAACTGGGCTGCAATAAGGTGGCGCTGGGGCATCATCTGGATGACGCCATCGAGACGTTTTACATGAACCTCTGGCGGGAGGGCCGCATCGGCTGTTTCTCTCCGGCCATGGAACTGCCCGACAAGGGACTGACCCTTATCCGCCCGCTGCTGCTGGCCACCGAACAGGAGGTACGCAGTGCCGTGAAGGAGGCCGGTTTCCCCATCGTCAAGAGCCGCTGCCCCGCCGACGGCGTGACCACCCGGGAGGACACCAAAAACTTTGTGCGGGAGCGCTGCCGCACCGACCGGGCGTTCCGGCAGAAGACGCTCCATGCCCTGCAGGAGAGCGGCATTGACGGCTGGCGTCCCCTGCACCCTGCCCGCACCCTATCACAGAAGGAGGACTCCGCTCATGCAGACACTGCCCTATGAAAAACACGTCTGGGCTGAGATAGACCTCGACGCACTGCGCCACAATTTCCGCACCGTAAAGGCCCGGGCCGGTGAGATGCCGCTTTGTGCGGTGGTCAAGGCCGACAGCTACGGCCACGGTGCGGTGGAGTGCGCAAAGATCTTCGCACAGGAGGGTGCGGCGTGGCTTGCCGTGAGCTGTTTGGCCGAAGCCCGCCAGCTCCGCGCCGCCGGGCTGGCCCTGCCCATCCTCATCCTGGGCCATGTGGAGCCGGGCTGTGCTTCCGTCCTGATGGAGCAGGACATCACCGCGGCCTGCTACTCCCTACCTCAGGCCAAAGCCCTCAGCGATGCTGCCTGTGCCGTCGGCGGCAGGGTGAGCGTCCACCTGAAGGCCGACACCGGCATGGGCCGCATCGGCTTTGCCCTCCGCACCGACTTTGACAAAGCGCTGGCCGAGATGCTGGAGGTCTGCCGCCTGCCGGGGCTGAATGTCACCGGCCTGTTCCAGCACTTTGCGGTGGCCGACGACGACAGCACCGAGAGCGTGGAGTACACCGCGCAGCAGCATGAGCTGTTTGTGAAAGCCTATCAGACCCTGACCGCTGCCGGGTTTGAGCCTGCCGTCGTCCACTGCGACAATTCCGCCGGTGTGATGCTCCATCCCGACTGGCCTGCCGGGCTGCCCCGGACGCACTGCATGGCCCGCCCCGGCATCATCCTCTATGGCTTCGACCCCAGCGACGAGGTGCGCTTCGGGGTGTTCCGCCCGGTGATGAAGCTCAAGACCATCGTCAGCATGGTCAAGGAGATGGAGCCGGGCCAGTCGGCCAGCTACGGCCGCCGTTTCACAGCGGACAGGCCCACGAAGGTCGCCACCCTCTGCGCAGGCTACGCCGACGGCTACCCCCGCCTGCTGAGCTGCGGCAGGGGCACCGTGGAGATAAAAGGCGTCCCCTGCCCAGTGCTGGGACGGGTCTGCATGGACCAGATGATGGTGGACGTCTCCGCCCTGCCCGAGGTGCAGGAGGGAGACGAAGCCATCCTGTGGGGCGGCGAGGTCAGCGATACCGCCGAGACCATCGCCCACAAGACAGACACGATTTCTTACGAGGTGCTCTGCGGTGTTTCCCGCCGGGTACCCCGGGTCTATCTGGAACACGGCAGCATTGCGGCTGTCGAGGACTGGATCTTATAATTTCGGAGGAACTACATGGCAAGAGACAACATCCGCAATTTCTGCATCATCGCGCACATCGACCACGGCAAGTCCACCCTGTCCGACCGCATTCTGGAACTGACCAAGAGCGTGGACGAGCGGACGATGGAGGATCAGATCCTCGACAACATGGACATTGAGCGGGAGCGCGGCATCACCATCAAGGCCCGTGCCGTCACCCTGAACTACACCGCCAAGAACGGCAAGGTGTACGAGTTCAACCTTATCGACACCCCGGGCCACGTGGACTTTGCCTACGAGGTCAGCCGCAGCCTCGCCGCCTGCGAGGGCGCTATCCTTGTGGTGGATGCCACTCAGGGCGTGGAGGCCCAGACGCTGGCCAACACCTACATGGCACTGGAACACAACCTTGAGCTGGTCCCCATTCTGAACAAGATCGACCTGCCTTCTGCCCACCCGGACGAGGTGGCGCAGGAGGTGGAAGACGTCATCGGCCTGCCCTGCATGGACGCTCCCCGGGTCTCGGCCAAGACCGGCCTGAACGTGGA
>DCCL01000219.1:5893-7072 GCA_002313795.1 Faecalibacterium prausnitzii | reverse complement strand
CGACATTCCCGCCCCCACCGGCGACCCTGACGCCCCCCTCAAGGCCCTTATCTTCGACAGCATCTATGATAGCTATAAGGGCGTCATCGTCTACATCCGCGTGTTCGAGGGCACCGTAAAGCCCGGCGACACCATCCGCCTGATGGCCACCGGCGCACAGTTCACTCTGGTGGAAGTGGGCCACATGGGTGCCACCAGCCTGACCCCCTGCGACCAGCTGCAGGCCGGTGAGGTCGGCTATCTGACCGCCAGCATCAAGACCGTGCAGGACACCCGCGTGGGCGACACCGTCACCCTGGCCAACCGTCCCACTGCCGAGGCACTGCCCGGCTACCGTCAGGTCAAGCCCATGGTCTTCTGCGGCATCTACCCTGCCGATGGTGCCAAGTACCCCGACCTGAAGGACGCACTGGAAAAGCTTCAGCTCAACGACGCCTCCCTGACCTTTGAGCTTGAGACCAGTGCGGCTCTGGGCTTCGGCTTCCGCTGCGGCTTCCTGGGCCTGCTCCACATGGAGATCATCACCGAGCGCCTCGAGCGGGAGTTCGACCTGGATCTCATCACTACCACCCCCAGCGTCCGCTACCGTCTGACCCTGACCGACGGCACTGTGGAGATGATCGACAATCCTTCCAGCTACCCCGATCCCTCCAACATCGTCAAGCAGGAGGAGCCTTTCGTGGACGTCCACCTCTACACCCCCAACGACTATGTGGGCAGCCTGATGGACCTCTGCCAGCAGAAGCGGGGCGTTCTCGCCGATATGAAGTATCTGGACGATGTCCGCGTGGACCTGCATTACGCTCTGCCTCTGGGCGAGATCGTCTATGACTTCTTTGACGCCATCAAGAGCCGCAGCCGCGGTTATGCCAGCTACGACTATGAGTTCAAGGAGTACCGTGAGAGCGATCTGGTCAAGCTGGATTTCCTGCTCAACGGTGAGCCGGTGGATGCCCTGTCCATGATCGTCTTCCGGGACAACGCCTACGCCAAGGGCCGCCGCATCTGTGAGAAGCTGCGGGACAACATCCCCCGCACCCTGTTCGAGATTCCGGTGCAGGCTGCCATCGGCGGTAAGATCATCGCCCGCGAGACCGTCAAGGCCATGCGGAAGGATGTTCTGGCCAAGTGCTACGGCGGCGATATCTCCCGTAAAAAGAAGCTGCTGGAAAAGCAGAA
>DCCL01000219.1:0-5863 GCA_002313795.1 Faecalibacterium prausnitzii | reverse complement strand
AAGGAAGGCAAGAAGAAGATGCGTCAGCTGGGCAGCGTCTCCCTGCCCAGTGAGGCTTTCACTGCCGTGCTCAAACTCGACAGCGACGACGATTAATCTTTACTCTGCCCCTCTCACCGCCTGAGAGGGGCTTTTTGTTTTTCATTTTTCTTCCGCTTTATACGGTCTGTTTTGCGGTTAAGAATTTTAGCCAAATTCCTGAGATTTTTTTCTTTTGTTTTCATCTTTTTGCTATCTTTTCACCATCCCGCACAAAGTTCTCTTTCGAAACCTTGACCCCTGTTATTTTATTGTGTAGAATAAATACAAACTGTTGTATGCCGTTTTTTGTAAGTTTTTGACAATTTTTCATTTTCTTCAGGAGGGCGGCAGTTCAATTCAATGAGAAGGTTCTGATACATCGATGCGGATCGCTATGGTTGGACACAAGCGTGTCCCCTCCCATGAAGGCGGGATCGAGGTCGTGGTAGAGGAGCTGGCTGCGCGGATGGTCACGCGCGGCCACAGCGTCACCTGCTACAACCGCGCCGGCCATCATGTCAGCGGAAAAGAATATGATACGGAACATCTGGACGAATATCGCGGCATTCGTCTCAAACAGGTGCCCACCATCGACCGCAAGGGACTTGCGGCGGTCACATCCAGCTTCTTTGGGTGTCTGGCGGCTGCGTTTGGCCCCTACGATGTGGTTCATGTCCACGCCGAGGGCCCGGCTGTCTTCTGCTGGCTCCCCCGTCTGATGGGCAAACGGGTCATCCTGACCATCCACGGTCTGGACTGGGCCCGGGACAAATGGAAGGGCTCCTTCGGTTCCTGGTACATCCATCTGGGCGAGAAGGTGGGCGTGAAGTGTGCCCATGAGATCATCGTGCTCAACCACAGCACCCAGAAATATTTTCAGGACACCTATGGCCGGGCCACCAACTACATTCCCAACGGCGTCAACCCGGCGGTGCGCGTTCCGGCCCAGCTCATCCGGGAGCGGTACGGCCTTGAACCGGACTCTTATATCCTCTATCTGGGCCGCATGGTGCCTGAGAAAGGCTGTCACTATCTGGTGGACGCCTTCAAGCAGCTCCATACCGACAAAAAGCTGGTCATTGCAGGCGGCTCCTCCGACAGTCAGTGGTACATCGACCAGCTGAAGGAACAGGCCGGCGGGGACGAGCGCATCATCTTCACCGGCTTCGTGGACGGCCAGCTGCGGGAAGAGCTTTACAGCAACGCCTATCTCTTCGTCCTGCCCAGCGACCTTGAGGGAATGCCCCTCTGCCTGCTGGAAGCCATGAGCTACGGCAACTGTGTCGTCACCTCAGACATCGATGAATGCACCAATGTCGTCCATGACAATGGCCTGACCTTTCACAAGGGCGATGTAGTCGACCTGACACAGAAGCTCACCTATGCCATCGAGCACCCCAATGCCATCCGGATGTTCAAGTGGCTGGCGGCAGAGTATGTCTGCACCCGGTTCCCCTGGGATAAAATCGTGGACGAGACCCTCAGACTCTACCAGAAATAATGCAAGAACACCCCGGCGCTCCACGGAAACGTGAAGCATCGGGGTGTTCTGTTGTTATTCTGCTTTTTTCCGCATCCGGTCATCCCGGCCGCACATCCGCACCTAGGGCACCGACTCATATTTGGCCTTGCGGAAGTTCTTCCAAAACTCCTCGTAGGTGTACGCCCCTCTCAGGGCGGGCAGCATCTCATCATCCGAATCCAGATAGCAGATGTACTCTCCCTGAGCGTGGTCAAGGCCCATATCCCGGGCCGTGCCCTGCCCACCGTTTTCCTTATGGAGCACCCGGATGCGGGCATCCTGCGCTGCGTATTCCTCGCAGAGCTTTCCGGAGCCGTCGGTGCTGCCGTCGTCTATCAGCAGGACTTCAAAGTTTTTCGCGGTCTGTGCCAGCACCGAGGCGATGCAGGCGGGGCAGCAGCTGCCAGACGTTATATACGTTGGTCATGGTGTTTCCTCCATAACCGCTGGTCTCTCCGATCTATATACCAGAGCTGGCCCTTACGCAGCAATCGATAGACTGGGTTGACCTTCTGAAAAAGAAAGGTTCGCAAAGCTTTTACCAGAGAAAGCTGTTTTTCAGCCCAAAGAGTCCGAACACACTCCATCTGCATTTTGCAAGCTTTCTGAGCCGGTTCACTTTTCCGGTCACTCGGAGATAATGCAAAGCAGTATGTATCCACGAGTGCACCAAATACTTTTTTCTCTGCATATGGCAATAGTTCTGTCTTCCCGTGTACCTTCAGAAAACAGAAATAAGCATAACTTCCATCCACATTTGTCAGATGATTTGTTGTTGCCTTCCGAGTCGTGGTGGAACCCGGTCTCTTCCGGTAAAAATACAGTACCTGCGGACAAACAACTACCTTTTCGCATGGAGAAAACAGCGGCATAAATATCAGCATATCCTCATACAGTTTTCCTTCCGGATAACGGACAGATGAGAACACTTCTTTTCTGTACAACTTATTCGTTGGCAACACATATGGTCCAGTATTATGTTTTGCCAATGCATAGACAAATTCCAGGCCGCTCATCTCCGCTTTCTGCATCTGTCCAGCCTTTTCGTGAACACTTGGCGTTCCCTGTTCTGTAACTTCCTGGTAGCTGCAGACTGCCACATCTGCGCTGTTCTGCTTCAATTCACGATAGAGTATCTCATACATCTCTGGTGCAATGAAATCATCCGAATCCACAAATGCAATACAGCCGCCTTCCGCCGCATTGATACCTGTGTTTCTCGCAGCAGAAACACCGCCGTTCTTCTGATGGATGACCCGTATCCTCGCATCTTCCTGCGCCAGCTCATCACACAATGCCGGACAGCCATCCGGCGAACCGTCATCGACCAGAATAATTTCCAGCTGTCGGAATGTCTGCGCCCGGATGCTCTCCACACATTGTCTCAGATATTTTTCCACTCGGTAAACAGGAACGATGACACTTATTTCCGGTTTATTTTCTTCAGACATAGAGACCCTCCTTCTATCGCTCGTCACTTCAGCTTCCCACGCATCCAGCATACCAGTCCCGGCGATAACCAGAACAGCGCTGCTTTTACCCGATACCTTGGTGTTCTCGCATACCTCATCGGGAAGCTCCGGTCAATGGCCTTTTTCCGATACAGCTCTCCATAGAATACAGCGAACATATACTGCGCTGCAATATTATCGCAGAATGCTGATTCCATCCGCTGCGCCATATCCAGAGAAGGAAGCTGCTCTGCAAGGAGCATGCTTACCTTCAAACGGTCATTGGCCCGCTGCTCTTTTGTTCCTGGCGTATGTGTTACTGATGTGAGGTTATCGTTTCGGTACACATAACATTTCAGCCCGCTGTCACACACTGTTCGGGCATGAGCCAGCATCATCGGCGTCCAATATTCATCTTCGTGTAGAATCCCTTTGGGGAAACGAACTTTATTTTTTTGAAGGATCTCAGTCTTTACAATATGATAATGGGGCGCAGTCTCTAATGTTCCATTATACAGATTCTTACAATAATAATCTTCTGCGCTTTCTTCCGTATATTGTTCTCTTACGCAATTTGGGGGAAGAGAAAGACAGTCGTTTGCTCTATGAATCCGCAGCACATCGGGGGATTTTTCATACAGAATATTCATGATCTCTCCCAGTGCCCCTTCTGTCAGCATATCGTCACTATCGACAAAAAAGAGGTATTTTCCTCTTGCTTCTGCTTCTCCCCGATTTCTTGCCTCCGATGGGCCCGCATTTTTCTGATGAATGACACGAATGCGGGAATCGTGCTTGGCATAAGCTTCGCACATTTCTCCGGAGCCGTCTGTAGAGCCATCATCTACAAAGATAAACTCTATATCGTCCCGATAGGGTTCTTGGAGCGAGTCCATACATTGTTTCAGATACCGTGCCGCATTATAGACTGGTATCATGACGGAAAGCTCACACATTTTTTTCCTCCTTATAGACATTCAGGAACCGGTCTGCCAGCGCATCCCAGGTGTTCTCATGGATGACCGTCTCATAGGCGGCCTGTTCCATCCAGGCCTTCTTTTCCGGGTCAGCGGCCACCTCCAGCAGGGCCTGTGCCCAGCAGGCCGGGTCATCCTTTTCCAGCACAAGGCCGTTTTCCCCGCTGCGCAGCAGCATATCCGCGCCGCCGTTGGGGGTGGTGAGCACCACCCGGCGGAAGAACATGGCTTCCAGCAGCACCATGCCAAAGATCTCATATTCCGTGGGCAGCAGGAAGAAATCTGCCTGCTGATAGACCCCCTTCATCTGGTACTGAGGGGCTTTTTTCTGCCAGAACACGCAGCCCTCCAGCCCCTTTTCCTGCAAGGCGGTTTTTACATCGGATACATATTCTGCGTCGCCGTCGCCGATGAGATACAGGCAGGCGTCCGGGTCTTTCCGGCGCACTTCCGTCAGGACATCCAGCAGGAAGAAGGGGCCGCGTCTCGGCTCAATGCGGCCGATATCGAGCAGCTTCAGGCCCTTTTTCTGAGCCCGCATCTTCTCTTCCAGTTCGGTGTGCCCGGCGTCCGGACGATCTTTCAGCAGCTCTGCATCGATGCCGACGCCCACGGTCGTGACCTGCTCCGGCGAAAGCTTTTTCGAGAGCAGGAACTTCCGGGCCAGCTCGCTCTTGGTCAGGAAACGGGTGCCAAGGCGGCGGTAGCGTCCCACGAAAAAGGCGTCGAACACTTTACACATCCGGTTATAGTTCCGGTTGAAGGGCGAATAATAGGGGCCGTGATAGATGACGGTCTTGTCCGGATATTTTCCGGCCAGATGCCAGGAGAATATCTGGTTATATTCTGCCGACTGCAGCACATCGTACTGAGCAAAGAGCGCATCCTGCCCGGAGAACCAGACATTTTTGAGCACGACTTTCCCGTGGCGGTAGAACACCCGGATGGGCTTTGCCCCCTCCACCGGGATCTCCACCGTCATCTCATCCCCGTCCGTCCAGAAGAGGATATCGGTGGGGTGGCCCCGGCGGGTAAGGGCTTTTGCCAGACCCACTTCCTGAATATTGTAGGTGTTCTTCCGCACATCCAGAACGCTGGGCCAGGGGCGGACGATGAGTATCTTCATGGGCTCCCCCTTACTGCTTCATCTGGCTTGCGATATCCGCGTCCACGATCTCCTCGCCGGACTTATGTTTCAGCTGTTCCTGCGAAGCAGCGCTCAGGCCGTTGTTGACAACGCAGGTCAGGTCGCAGGTAGAGCAGCGGTCCAGCTCTTCCTTCGTCACCTTGCCGTCGCGGTAATCGCGGCAGATCTTCAGCTCATACATACTGTAGGGCGTCTTGGTAAAAAGAGCCTTGAACTTGTGCACCAGCACCCAGAAAGCCGGCTTCCAGATATACTTGTGCATGGCCGGAGACACCGAGCCGATCATCCAACAGTTGCGGTCGCAGTGGCGCACCTTGGCGCGGACAGCCTCGGCCTCGGGGCTGCTCCACAGCTCGTCCCAGCTCTGGGTGTTCAGATTGCCCATGACCTCCTTATCCTTGGTGCCGTTGCAGGGCATGACATCGCCGTAGGGGTCGATGAAGAAGGTATCGAAGCTCATGTCGCAGGGCAGCAGACGCTTCTGGCCGTAAAGATAATTGATGAGGCCGTGGTTGAAGTAGGCGCGGAACCACTTCTTGGGGGAGTTGCTCCGCAGCAGCTCATTGATGAGGTTTTCGAAATTCTTTGCCACCATGGGGCGGTCGTGGATGATGTTCTTGGCCTCAACGAAATAGAAGCTGTTGTGAAGAGTGGCAGTCGCAAACTCCATTCCCATCTCATTGGACAGCCGATAGAGGGGCACGAGGTCAGGGGCGTTCTTGTCCTGCACCGTCATGCCGAAGCC
>DCCL01000173.1:3769-3958 GCA_002313795.1 Faecalibacterium prausnitzii | reverse complement strand
CTGCTGACCCGGATGCGGGAAAAACAGACCTTTGTGACCAGCTGCGATGACACCGCCTTCCTGAAAACGGACGGCGAAGTGTACCGGATGAACGGCGGTGTGCTGACGAAAGTGTGAGCCTATGTATGTGCATCTTGGCCGGGATTATGTCCTGAATGACCGGGACATCATCGGCATCTTCAATCTGGA
>DCCL01000173.1:1331-3739 GCA_002313795.1 Faecalibacterium prausnitzii | reverse complement strand
TCAATCTGGAGACCACCACCATCTCCCCCCGGGGGCGGGAGTTCCTGAACTACGCCCAGAAAAACGGGGCGGTGGTGAGCCTTTCGGATGAGCTGCCCCAGAGCTATGTGCTGGCAGATGCGCCGGTGGATACGGTGTATCTCTCGGAGCTGTCCCCCGCCGCTCTCAAGCGGCGCACCGAGATGAAGGTGGAGTGAAGGCGAAAATAGGAAGCGGGGTGATAGCTGGCAGGAAACTGCCGGACAGCCCCAGTCGATGAGATGCAGCTTCGAGCCTCAAGCTCCGGTATTTCCCGGCGGGCTAAAAAGCTGCCTCGCCGGAAAATCCCCTCGCGTCGGCGGGCGGCGGCTCCATTGTTCTCAAACGCTGACCAAACCATTAAAGACATCCAGCCAATAGAGTGCCAACCGGCAATTTATTGCTTTTATCATAAAATATCGACGAAATCACGAAACAAAAGGGAGAAAGGAAATGGCAGAGGAAATCATTACCAGTACCAACGCAGAAACTGCGACGGACCATGAATACAACGCCAGCGAGATCCAGGTCCTGAAGGGTCTGGAGGCGGTGCGCAAGCGCCCCGGTATGTATATCGGCTCCACCGGTGAGCGCGGCCTGCACCATCTGGTGTACGAGATCGTGGATAACGCCATCGATGAGGCTCTGGCAGGTTACTGCAACCACATCGAAGTTAAAATTCTGAAAGGCGACATCATTCAGGTCACGGATAATGGCCGCGGCATCCCTGTGGATATCCAGGCAGATACCGGCCTGCCCGCTGTCACTGTTGTCTACACCATCCTCCACGCCGGTGGCAAGTTCGGCGGTGAGAACTCCGGCTATAAGGTGGCCGGTGGTCTGCACGGCGTCGGCGCTTCTGTCGTCAACGCCTGCTCGGAGTGGCTGACTGTCAACGTCCGCCGCGACGGCCATGAGTATGAACAGACCTTCCACCGGGGCGACCCCGCAGGCCCGCTCAAGTGCATCGGCACCGTGGACCCCGGCGTGACCGGCACCCGCGTCACCTTCAAGCCTGACCCCGAGATGTTCAAGGACACCACCGTCTACAACTTCGAGACGCTGGAAAAGCGCCTGCGGGAAGAGAGCTTCCTGAACGCCGGTGTCAAGATCACCCTGACCGATGAGCGGGAGCTCTACACCCCCGTGCTGGAAGATGGTCAGGAGGGGGAGCCCACCTATCGCACCGAGGTCATGTGCTATGAGGGCGGCATCAAGAGCTTTGTCACCTATCTGGGCGAGAAGCGCAATCTGGAAGTGCTCCACCCTAATGTCATCTACCTCAAGGGTCAGACCGACCGGGGCATGGCAGAGATCGCTCTGCAGTATAATTCCAGCTACAATGAGCTGGTGCTGAGCTTCGCCAACAACGTCAACACCCCCGACGGCGGCACCCACGAAGAAGGCTTCCGCAGCAGCCTGACCCGCGTCTTCAACGATTATGGCCGCAGCCACGGTCTGCTGAAGGACAAGGACGAGAACCTCTCCGGCGCTGACGTCCGCGAGGGCCTCATCTGCGTCATCTCCGTGAAGCTGCAGGAGGCTGAGTTCGAGGGCCAGACCAAGGCCAAGCTGGGCAATACGGAAATTCGCACCCTCGTCTCCAATATGGTCTACTCCAAGCTGATGGAGTTCTTCGAGGAGAACCCCGGCGTGGCAAAGGCCATCTTTGAAAAGGCCACCCAGGCCGCCCGCGCCCGCGCCGCCGCCAAGAAGGCCCGTGAGCTGGTGCGCCGCAAGAGTGCCCTCGAGACCAGCCGGATGCCCGGAAAACTGGCGGACTGCCGTGAAAAAGACCCCTCCCGTACCGAGATCTTCATCGTCGAGGGCGATTCTGCAGGCGGCTCGGCCAAGATGGGCCGTGACTCGGCCATTCAGGCCATCCTCCCACTGTGGGGCAAGATGCTCAACGTGGAAAAGGCCCGCGCCGACCGCATCTATGGCAACGACAAGCTGATGCCGGTGGTGCTGGCTCTGGGCTGCGGCATCGGAGAAGAGTTTGATATCTCCAAGCTGCGGTATGACAAAGTGTTCATCATGGCCGATGCCGATGTGGACGGCTCTCACATCTGCACCCTGATGCTCACCTTCTTCTTCCGCTATATGCGCCCCCTCATCGAGCAGGGCCATGTCTATGTGGCACAGCCCCCGCTGTTCAAGGTGCAGAAGGGCAACACCATCAAGTACGCCTACAACGACGCCGAAATGGCCCTCCTCTCGCAGGAGATGCCCGGCGCGAAGATCAACCGCTATAAGGGCCTTGGTGAGATGAACCCGGAACAGCTCTGGGAGACCACCATGAACCCTGAGAACCGCGTCATCGTCCAGATCACCATCGAAGACGCAGAAAAGGCCGATGAGGCATTCACCATCCTGATGGGCGATCAGGT
>DCCL01000173.1:0-1238 GCA_002313795.1 Faecalibacterium prausnitzii | reverse complement strand
ATGGAAGAAGATTATGTGATGATACCGGGCAGCGGTACCAAGATGATCATCCGGGACGTCAAGAAGGAGATCGAGACGGCATTCCTGGATTACTCCATGTCGGTCATCGTGTCCCGCGCCCTGCCGGATGTGCGGGACGGTCTGAAGCCTGTCCACCGCCGCATCCTCTACACCATGCACGAGCGCGGCAACGACCCCAGCCATCCCTACCGCAAGTCTGCTGACACCGTCGGTGCAGTGCTGGGCTCTTACCACCCCCACGGCGACGCCTCCGTTTACGACGCCATGGTCCGTCTGGCACAGGACTTCTCTCTGCGCTATCCTCTGGTGGATGGCCAGGGCAACTTCGGTTCTGTGGACGGCGACCCTCCGGCTGCTTACCGTTACACCGAGGCCCGCATGAGCCGGATGGCTGTGGAGATGCTGACCGATATCGACAAGGACACCATCGACTGGGACCCCAACTTCGATGAGACCAAGAAGGAGCCCAGCGTCCTGCCCTGCCGCTTCCCCAATCTGCTGGTCAACGGCAGTCAGGGCATCGCCGTCGGTATGGCTACCAACATCCCGCCCCACAACCTCAGCGAGGTCATCGACGGCTGCGTGGCCTATATCGAGAACCCCGATATCGACCTGCCCGGCCTGATGGAGCACATCAAGGGCCCGGACTTCCCCACTGCCGGCATCATCATGGGCCGCAGCGGCATCCGTGCCGCCTACGCCACCGGCCGGGGCAAGATCACCCTGCGGGGCCGCGCCACCATCGAAGAAACCAAGAACGGCCGCACCCAGATCATCATCACCGAGATCCCCTATATGGTCAACAAGGCTCGTCTCATTGAGAACATGGCTGACCTCGTGAAGGAAAAGCGCATCGAGGGAATCACCGGCCTGAACGATGAGACCAACCGCAAGGGTATGCGCATCGTGGTGGATATCCGCAAGGACGCCAATGCCCAGGTCATCCTCAATCAGCTCTATCAGTACACCCAGCTTCAGGATACCGTGGGCGTCATCATGCTGGCCATCGACCACAAGGTGCCCAAGGTCATGACCCTGAAGCAGATGATCCAGAAGTACGTGGAGTTCCAGGATGAGGTCGTCCGCCGCCGCACCCAGTACGACCTGAAAAAGGCCAAGGAGCGCGCCCACATCCTCGAGGGCCTGAAGAAGGCTACCGACATCGTGGATGAGCTCATCGCCACCATCCGCGCCTGCAAGGGCGGCATGGCCGAGGC
>DCCL01000287.1 GCA_002313795.1 Faecalibacterium prausnitzii | reverse complement strand
CCGGACGGCGGCGACGGCGGCCGGGGCGGTGACATCATCTTCGTGGTGGACGACCACCTGACCACCCTGATGGATTTCCGCTATAAGCGCAAGTATGTGGCCCCGGAGGGCGGCAAGGGCGGTGCAAGCCTCTGCCACGGCAAGAATGCCGAGAACCTTGTCATCAAGGTGCCTCTGGGCACGGTCATCAAGGACGCGGAGAGCGGCCTTGTCATTGCCGACCTGTCCGACCACACCCCCGTGACCGTCGCCAAAGGCGGCCGGGGCGGTTATGGCAACGCACATTTCGCCACGCCCACCCGTCAGATCCCCAAGTTCGCCAAGCCCGGTATGCCCGGCGAAGACATTCAGGTGACGCTGGAGCTGAAGCTCATCGCAGATGTGGGCCTCATAGGCTTCCCCAATGTGGGCAAGTCCACCCTCATCTCCACCATCAGCGCCGCCAAGCCCAAGATCGCAAACTACCACTTCACCACGCTGGTGCCCACGCTGGGCGTCGTGTCGGTGGGTGAGGGTGCAAGCTTCGTCTGCGCCGATATCCCCGGCCTTATCGAGGGTGCCAGCGAGGGCATTGGTCTGGGCCACGACTTTCTCCGCCATGTGGAGCGCTGCCGTTTGCTGCTGCACGTCGTGGATGTCTCCGGCAGCGAGTGCCGCGACCCCATCCAGGACTTTGAGCAGATCAACGAGGAGCTGGCAAAGTTCAGCTCGGCTCTGGCCGAGCGTCCCCAGATCGTGGTGGGCAACAAGTGCGACCTGGCTACCGAGGAGCAGATCGACACCTTCCGCAAGTACGTGGAGGGGAAGGGCCTGACCTTCGTGCCCATCTCCGCCGCCACCATGCAGGGCGTCAAGGAACTGCCGGGTCTGGTCTACAACCGCCTGAAGGATATCCCCCCGGTGCCCGTGTTTGCCCCCGAGTACAAGAAGCCCGAGGCAAAGGCCGGCGGCCGCGAGTTCACCATTCAGCGGATGGAAGCCCATGTGTGGAGCGTGGATGCTCCCTGGCTGGAGTATATTCTGGCCGGCAGCAATGTGGATGACTACGAGAGCCTGCAGTATTTCCAGCGTCAGCTGGGCGAGAGCGGCATTCTGGACGCTCTGGTGCAGAAGGGCGTGCAGGAGAACGATACCATCCTCATCGGCGATTACCAGTTCGACTATATCTTCTGATAAAAGGCTTCCTCCCTTTGAGGAAAGCTGCCGCCGCAGGTGGCTGAGAAGGAAAACTCTGACTGGGCCGCGTCCTCATCCGGCATGCTGTGCCGCCTTCTCCTGACAGGGAAAAGGCTTTTTCAAAAGGAGGAACCTTCGATGAACGAACCTGAAAAGATCGACCCTCGGGAGCTGAGTCCGCTGGCACTGGCCTTTGTGGGCGACAGCGTACTGGAACTTCTGGTGCGGCAGCGTCTGGTGGAACATCACCGGCTGTCGGCAGGAAAGCTCAATGCCGAGAAGGTCAAGTACGTCTCGGCCCGGGCACAGTTCCGGGAGGAACAGCTGCTGGAACCCCTCTTCACCGAGGACGAACTTGCCGTGTTCAAGCGGGGCCGCAACGCCAGCAAGGCCAGCGTGGCCAAGCACGCCTCCCCGGAGGAATACCGTGCCTCCACCGGCTTCGAGTGCCTGCTGGGCTGGCTCTACCTCAATGGCCAGTTGAGCCGGGTGCATGAGCTGTTCGAGACGCTGTGGGAGTCTTTTGACCCGAACGAATAAGAAGCCAGTTTCATAAGCATTGTACACCGCCCGGACAGCCTCTTTGCCCCATCCGGCGTTGCTTTTCCTCGCGGTCTTTCAGGAGCGCTGCGGAAAACCGCCTTGGCTAGGGGGCAAAGATTCTCGTCATTCGGCGAACCCTGCTTGTGAAAACAGCTTCCGAAATGCGAAAGCCCGCTGCTTTCCGCACTGGAAAACAGTGCAGGGAGAGCAGTGGGCTTTTGTTGTCCTGCCGGATGGTCCGTTCAGGCAGGAAGCTTTACCGCCGTGCGGGGCAGCTCAGGAGCAAAAACGCTCAGCGGCTGTTCCGGGCAGAATTGTGGGCCGAGTTCTTGCCGCCCTCGTCGTCAGCGCCCTTGGTGTACTGGTTGGGGTGCTTGTGCTCGTTGGTGGCAGAATTCTGGCTGGAGCTGCTGGTGCGGTCGGATGCACGGTTGGTGCTCCGGTCCTGGGTCTGGTTCTTGCAGTTGCTGCTGCGGTTCTCACTGCGATTTTCCATCGTATCGTCGCTCCTTTCGATTTCAGGGAGACGCGCGGTGCGCTCCCTGCCCATAGTTTGACCGTCTGCGGCGGCTTTATGCACCGCACAACAAAAGGAGGTCTCGCAGAAATGCCTGCCGAATATTATGAAGCCCGCGAACGCGCCCTTCTGGGCGACCGCTACGATACCCTCTATGCCGCTCCGCAGGAGACCGCCGCCCGGGGCGTGACCGTCTCGGCCCTCCGCACGACGCCGGAGGAATTTGCAGCCCGGGTGGATTTCCCGCTCCGGCCCTCACCATTCTGCAAAGCCGCGTTCGTAGTGGAACAGCCCGACTTCAAACCGGGACGCCACCCGTATCATCACGCAGGCGTGTTCTACTCGCAGGAGCCTTCGGCCTCTTCGGCGGCACCCCTGCTGGGCGTAAAGCCCGGAATGCGGGTGTTGGATATGTGCGCTGCCCCCGGCGGCAAGAGCAGTCAGCTGGCGGCGGCGCTGCGGGGACAGGGCCTGCTGGTCAGTAACGAGTATGTCGCTGCCCGGGCTGATATCCTGAAGAGCAACCTTGAGCGGATGGGCGTCTCCAACGCTGCGGTGCTCAACGAGACGCCTGCCCGCATCGCCAACGCTCTGCCGGAATTTTTCGACCGGGTGCTGGTGGATGCCCCCTGTTCCGGTGAGGGAATGTTCCGCAAAGAGCCTGCTGCGCTGGCCCAGCACTGCGAAGCGCTGGTGAAGCAATGCGCCTCCCTTGGCGCGGATATCCTCGACAGTGCCGCAGCGGCCCTTGCTCCCGGCGGTGAACTGGTGTATTCCACCTGCACCTTTGCGCCGGAGGAAGACGAGGGGCAGGTGGCAGCGTTCCTGCAGCGCCACCCGGAGTTCATGCTGGCCGATGTGCTGGGCAATGTGGATTATACTTTTGGCAGTGAGGGCGAGGCCAACCGCACCGGCGGTCTGCCGCTGGATGTGACCAAAGTGCGCCGCATCTGGCCCTGTCAGGGTGGTGAGGGCCATTTCATGGCCCGGCTGGTCAAGGCAGGTACGCCCCGCACTCTGCCCGCCCCGGGCGAGTACACGCCGGAAGAAAAGCTCTGGCTCGCCGCCGCAGCTGAAGCTGGCAAAAAGGCAAAGAACGGCAAGCCCCAGAGATCCCAGAAGCCGGACGCCCGCGCAGCCCGGCGGGAGAACACCCGCGCCTGCCGGGATGCTGCACAAGGCCGCAATGCCCGCAGCCGGGACGCCGGGGCAGGGGAGGCATCTCCGGCTCAGAGCCTTGCAGTGTGGCATGAGTTTGCGGAGGAATATTTTCCTGCGCTGGTCAGTCGCCCCACCGTAGTACATGGCAGCGGTGTCCTGCTGCCGGTGCCTTTCCCTCAGACCAATCTGCACGTTCTGCGCGCAGGCGTCTTTGTGGGCGGCGTGCAGAAAGGCCGCTTCGTGCCGGAGCATCATCTGTTCACGGCTTTCGGGGCCCTCTGCCAAAACCGCGAGGAACTGACCCTCGCCGACCCCCGTACCGTGGAGTACCTCTCGGGCCGGGAGATAGAGGCCCGCACTGCCGCCGACGGCTGGTGCTGCGTGATGGTGGACGGCTGGCCCCTGGGCGGCGGTAAAGTGTCCGGCGGCAGGGTCAAAAACCACTATCCGAAGGCCCTGCGGCTGCTGTAAAACGCAGTTTTTGGCAGAATAAGCCGGAAAACCGGTGCACCAAGGCTTGAACGCCGATGACTGTTGTGATAAAATAATAGAGTTAGATTTTGTGTGCTGCCACAATGCGGGCGACCACAGCCCGTCTGCCCGCAGGCGGAGAT
>DCCL01000265.1:10516-18037 GCA_002313795.1 Faecalibacterium prausnitzii | reverse complement strand
AGGGTGTTATTTTTGATATGGACGGCCTGATGTTCGACACCGAGCGCATCTGGGATATCTACTGGGAGCCTGCGCTGGCGAAATACGGCCTGCACTATAAAGAGGGTCTGGCTGAGGCGGCCCGGGGCACGGCAAAGGCCGGAACGGCACAGGTGGTGCGCCGCTTTTATGGGGAGGACTGCGACGCCGAGGGCATCGTGGATGAGCTCTACCGGCTGGCCTATGAGGCCTTCAAAAAGCCGGTGCCCAAGATGAAGGGCCTTGACGCCCTGCTGGAATGGCTGGATGAGCAGCACATCCCCATGGCAGTGGCCTCTTCCAGTCCGATGCCGGTCATCATGGGCCACCTGAACAACTGGGATATGGCCCATTACTTCAAGGCCATCGTTTCCGGCGACCAGATCGCCCGCTCCAAGCCGGAGCCGGACATCTTCCTCCACGCTGCCGAAAAGCTGGGCACAGAGCCCAGACACACGCTGGTGCTGGAAGACAGCTACAACGGCGTGCGTGCCGGCGCAGCAGGCGGCTTCGTCACCGTGATGGTGCCCGACCTGAATCCTGCCACCGACGAGATGCGGCGGCTCTATACCTGCGAGTGCCCTTCCCTCTGCGAAGTTCTGGAAAAACTTCAGGCCGGGGCGTTATAATATTTGAACCCATCCGGCTGTTCTGCCCGGATGGGGCTATCAGGAGATGGATGTCATGAAGACCAGTTCCGATCATTCCAATAAATTGAATCATATCCTTCAGCTGTGCACGATGGCCCTCACTGCCGTGCTCATCGCGCTGTTCCTCTTCACCCTCACGCTG
Organism: Faecalibacterium prausnitzii; assembly: GCA_002313795.1. Classification (GTDB taxonomy): domain Bacteria; phylum Bacillota; class Clostridia; order Oscillospirales; family Ruminococcaceae; genus Faecalibacterium; species Faecalibacterium prausnitzii_L. The sequence goes on along the minus strand of DCCL01000265.1, from coordinate 17,227 downwards.
GTGAGCCGGCTTCAGGGCACGGCCCGCGTGGTCAACTACGCCGGTCTTGTGCGCGGCAAGACCCAGCGCATCGTCAAGCTGGAGATCGTGGGTGAGCCGGAGGACGGGATGCTGGACGATGTGGCCGCCTACATCGACGGCCTGCGCTCCGGCAGCAGCGACCTCGACCTCGTCCGGCTGGACGACGAAGCCTTTCAGAGCGAGATGACCGTCCTCTCTGTGGAGTTCGACGACCTGCGGGACGAGATCTTTCAGGTGCGGAAACTGGGCTATGCGGCGACGGATATCATTCAGAAGAGCGAAGATTTCTTCCAGACCTGCGACGATGCCACCGGCCTTGCGGAACAATATTCCCAGAAGCTGGCCACCACCCTTGAGGTGCTGGAAAAAGTCGTTCTGGTGGACATCCTGGGTCTGGTGCTCCTCTTCGGCTATCAGCTGTTCCTGTCGGTGCAGTACGCTGCCATGAACCGTGTGCTGCAGACCAAGGTCTATCTGGATGAGGCCACCGGCCTTTCCAACAAGAACAAGTGCGAGGAACTGCTGAGTGCCAAGGAACTTCCCGACCCGGGCACCGCCATCTGCGTATTCGACATGAACGACCTGCACACCATCAACAACACCCTCGGCCACGACAAGGGCGATGAATATATCCGCTCCTTCGCCCGGCTGCTCCGGCAGACCATCCCATCCCAGCACTTTGTGGGCCGGGACGGCGGCGATGAATTTCTCGCCATCCTCTACGATGTGAACCGGGAAAGCGCTCTGGCCGTGATGCGCGCCATCCGGAAGCAGGCCGCAGAGCGCTCCCGGCAGCAGCCCGATATGCCTTTGAGCTACGCGGCAGGATGCGCCCTCGCTGCCGACTTTGAGGGCTGCACCATGCGGGAACTGTTCCGCCGCGCCGACCAGAATATGTACCTCGACAAGACCCGCGTCAAGCAGGAAGAGGGAAAAGATCTCCGGAATGTGCGGAGCGAGAGCTGAAGGGGAGAAAAGGGAAGCCCCGTCCTCTCCGCCTTACAGAACATCTGCCAGTGATCTGGCATTTTTTACGAAGGAGAATTTATCATGAAGATCGCAGTACCTTTTGAAAACGGTCAGGTGTTCCAGCATTTTGGCCGGAGTGCACAGTTCAAATTCTATGAGGCCGAAAACGGACAGCTCCTCCGGTCTGAGGTGGTTTCCACCAACGGGCAGGGCCACGGTGCGCTGGTCGGTTTCCTGGTACAGCAGGGTGCCGATGTTGTTCTCTGCGGCGGCATCGGCACCGGCGCGCAGGTAGCTTTGATGCAGGCCGGCATCCAGATGTTCGGCGGCCTTTCCGGCAGTGCCGACAGCGCTGTGGCAGACTATCTGGCAGGCAGGCTCGTCTTCGACCCGAATGTTCACTGCACCCACCACGACCACGATGAGGGCCACGGCTGCGGCGCTCATTCCTGCCATGAGGACAAGGGCAGCTGCACCGGAAACTGTCACTGAACGCTATCCCACAAAAACACACCCCCAGACATCCGGCTCCCGGGAAGGGAACCACAGTCTAGGGGTGCTTTTTTCGGGTCGTTCAGCGCTTTTTATCGGACTACTGCAATATCCGAGTGCTTCACCACTTGTTCGGTAAAGTCCACGCCGATGCCCGGGGTCTCCGGGGCGGTGAAATAGCCATTCACCGGCTGGATGACCGGCGTGACCAGCTGGGTGTACTCATCCAGAAGGGTCTTCTGGTGATGCTCGTGAATGATAAAGTTCGGGATGGCAGTCTCTGCGTGGACCGCTGCCATCTCGGCAATGCCGGTGCCGGCGGTGTGGGCCTGTACCGTGATGTCGTACACATGAGCTGCGGCTGCGATCTTCAGAAACTCGGTCAGACCGCCGCAGCTGCCGATGTCGGGCTGGATGACGTCCAGGGCCCGTTTTTCGATAAAGGGCCGGTAGCCCCAGCGGCTGTAGATGCGCTCACCGGCGGCCAGCGGGATGGTGGTCTTGTCCTTGACGGCCAGAGTCAGTTCCGGGTTCAGCGGAGTGTTGACCTCTTCGTAGAAGTAGATGTTATAGGGTTCCAGCGCCTGCGCAAACTGGATGGCCGCCCCTGTGTCGGTGTTGGCGTGATTTTCAATGATGATATCCACATCGGGGCCGACAGCTTCCCGGATGGCGGCAACACGGGCGATGCCCAGCCGCAGAGTCTTCTGGGAAAGACGTCCGGTCAGGCCCTCGTGGACCAGCTGGCCTTCGGCATTGTGGGCCAGCACATCCACCTTGATGGCATCGTAGCCCTCTTCAACGGCGCGGCGGGCTTCCTCCGCATACTGTTCCACCGAGGTCAGCACCAGACGGCCCGGGTGGTCCCAGCCGAACTGGGTCTGGCTGGCGTAGGCCCGCACCTTTTCGCGGGTCTTGCCTCCCAGCAGCTGATACAGCGGCACTCCCAGCGCCTTGGCCTTGATGTCCCACAGGGCAATGTCGATGGCACTGATGCCGGAGAACACCACGGTGCCGCCGCCCTGACCCCAGAAGGTGTGCTTGAAAAAGTCTTCCCAGATGCGCTCGGTCTGGAACGGGTCTTTGCCGATGATGCGGGCAGCCAGCTCTTTGACCATGGCCGCACCGGCAGAACCGCCCACGCCATAGGCAAGACCCACCTCGCCTACGCCGTAAATGCCCTCGTCGGTATCCACCCGCACCAGAATGGGGCGCTGCCCGGTAGTGGGCCGCTTGTGGACGTGATAAATCGTGACCTGTGTGATCTTCATAAGGCAGCTCCTCCTTAAATCGTGTACTGGTCGGGCTGGGGTTTCTCTTTGTGGTGCACCACCCGGTCCAGAATTTTCTGTTCGTAGTAAGCAAAGGACTGGTCGCGTTCGCGGGGGCGGGCCAGTTCGATGGGCTGGTCCATGGTGATCTCGCCCTCTTCGATGAGAATGACCCGGTCGGCCAGATAAACGGCCTCGCCCACATCGTGGGTAACAAGCAGGGCCGTGATGCCCTTTTCGGCCCACAGCCGTTCGATGAGTGCCTGCATCTCCATGCGGGTCAGGGCATCCAGTGCGCCCAGCGGCTCATCCAGCAGCAGGATCTTCGGGTCGGAGGCCAGCGCCCGGGCCAGTGCCACCCGCTGTTTCTGTCCGCCGGAGAGGATGCCCGGAAATTCGTCGGCCCGGTCAGCAAGGCCCACAAGGGCCAGCGATTCCAGTGCGGCAGCGCGGCTGTGGTCAGAGGCAAAGAGGGCCACGTTTTCCCAGATGCGTTTCCAGGGCAGCAGGCGCGGCTCCTGAAACAGGAACTTCACCGGGGTGTCCGCAGCTTTGACCTGCTGGCCGTCGATCTCCACAGTGCCGGAGGTGGGGGAGTCCAGCTGAGAGATGATGCGCAGCAGGGTGCTTTTGCCGCAGCCGGAGCGGCCCACGATGGCGATGAACTCGCCAGGGGCCACGGTCAGATCTACGCCCTTCAGAACCTTATGGTCTCCAAACTGCTTGGTGATGCCGTGCAGGGCGAGACGGGGCGTTGTCGTTGCAGAAGCCATGTTCAGTTCCTCCCTTCTCTGCGCCAGACCAGAAGCCTGCGTTCCAACAGGGAGGCCAGCTGGTCAGACAGCACACCCAGAATGCCGTACAGGATCACGCCCAGCACGATGACATCCATCAGCATATACTCGCGGGCATTGGTGACCATGTAGCCGATGCCGGATTTTGCGGCCACAGTCTCGGCCACGATAAGAGTGACCCACATGCGGCCCAGCGACTGGCGCAGGCCCACCAGAATGGAGGGACAGGCACCGGGGAAAATGACGTGCCGGAACAGCGCAAACCCGCGCAGGCCGTAGGCCTTTGCCATTTCCAGCAGGGAGGCATCGATATAGCGGATGCCATGGAAAGTGTTGAGGTAGATGGAAAAAAACGTACCGATGGCCACCAGCACGATCTTAGTGGCCTCACCGATGCCCAGCCACACCAGAATGAGGGGCATCATGGCGAGATACGGCACATTGCGCACCATCTGCACCGGGGTGTTCAGCAGCTTTTCTGCCGTGGGGAAAAGGCCGTTGACCACGCCCAGCACAAAGCCGATGCTGCCGCCCAGTGCCAGACCGGCAAAGGCGCGGACTGCGCTGATGCGGATATTTTCCAGCAGCGTACCGTTGCGCAGCAGACGGAGAAAGGCTTTCCACACGGCGACGGGCGAGGGGATCAGGCTCGTACTGGTGGAATGCAGGGTGGCCAGAGTCCACACCACCAGCAGCACCACCGGCACTACAAATGGCAGGATATTGTTCAGCAGTTTGCGATTCATGGCGGCCTCCTCAATACTGAGGCAGGGCAGCAAGCTCTGCATCAAAGGAACGGTCGAACAGCGGAGTCACATCAATGGGTGCATCAAACACGCCCAGTTTATAGAAGGTATCCGCAATGTCCTGTTCAGAGGCGATGGTCTCATCGGTAATGGGCCGCACGCTCAGGTGGGTCTGGGCTTCCTCTTCGGTGAAGCGCTCCAGCACCTCGTCCTTGTCCTCACCGGTCAGGTCGGAATAGAATTTCGCATAGTCCTCCGGGTTCTGGCGGGCCCACTCGGCGGCCTCGTTGTAGCGGCCCAGCCAGTCTACAAGGGCGGCGTGGGCGGCAGGATCTGCGATGGAGGCCGGGGTGGCGTACCAGTAATAATCGCCGCTCAGGATATCCGCAGCGGAGCGCAGGGTAGTGCAGCCCTTGGCTTTTGCGGTGCGGATGGCGTTGCCGTAGCTGGCCAGCGCATCCAGCTCACCGGTGAGCACCGCCGAAAGGCCGTCTGAGGTGGTCAGCGCTACAGCGTCGATGTCCGACCATTCCAGACCGGCTTCTTCCAGCATTTTTTCCAGAAAGTATTGGGCAGTGGTATTCTTGACATAGCCGACCTTCTTGCCCTTGAGCTGTGCCACCTCGGTCAGGGTCGAACCTGCCGGGATGATGAGCTCCTGATCCAGCGTGTGCATCCGCCGCACGCCGATGATCTTGAAGTTGCCGCCGTTGGCCGCCTGACTGGCGGCAAGGGGCGGGATCTGACTGCCGGTGCCCAGATCGATCTGCCCGGCGGCCAGAGCTTCCATCACCAGATTGCCGCCCTGCAATACCGTGAAATCCACCTTGTAGGGGGTATCATCCAACCCGGCAGCCTGCACCAGACCATGGCCGTTAGAAGCGGAGGCCGCTGCAATGCGCAGGGTCACACCGGAAAGGTCGATGCCATCGGCCGATGCACTGCCCGATGCGGCTGAGGTGGTCGATACCGCAGAAGCAGAAGCGGAGGAGGAACCGCCGCAGGCGGTCAGGGCAGCGGCAGCAGCGGATGCGCCCAGAACAGAGAGAAACTGACGACGGGAAATACGGTTTTTCATCTTACTTATCCTCCTCAGGCTTATAATTTTTCGGTGCGGATGCCGGGTCCAGCTCATATTTGCTCTTGGGTAGGTCGGCGGTCAGCAGCCGCTTATAGTAGGAACCGGTGGTGTACAGCGCACCGGCGGGGTTATGGCAGAGCACACGGTCTTTGACGATGAGGTAAGTGACCGGGGCTTTGGAGTGCTTGATGAACAGGGTATCGTGGCCCACGCACAGACCCAGGATGATGTTCAGTTCCGTGCCGGCCTTGTTCAGGATCTCAGCCTGCAGCACCGGATTGCAGAACGCTTCAAATTTGCCGGGCTGCAGCTTGCCCTCTTCCGGGATGCCGATCTCGGTCTTATCGTGGGAGCCCACCTTGCAGGCCACGCCATAGACCTCGATGCCCTTGGCACGGGCCACTTTGGCAAAGGCATTGCACTCGTTCAGCAGGCCGACGCAGGTAGCCACGCCCACTTTTTTGTAGCCCATCCGCTTGATGAACAGCAGCGTTTCCTCCACGCGGGTGGCGCGGCCATAAAATTCGCCCTCGATGCTGGCGGCGGTCAGTGCGATCTTGCGGTCAGTGCGGCTGTGCTGGTAGTGGTGCAGGGTCTTTTCCACAAGCTCGGTGTCGCCGGTGGTGGTCAGACATTCTTTCGGATAGGCTTTCAGGTGGTTGGCACAGTTGCCCACGGCACAGCTTGAGCAGCTGAAATTGCAGGTCTTGATCTCTTCACTCATAATACTTTCCCTCTCTGTTCTGGCGTGATCCCCGGCATGCCTGCCGCATTGCAGGCAATAAAAAAACCGGGGGCTTTCTGCAAAGCTCCCGGGCGAGACCGACCTTCTGACCGAAAAAAAGATAGTATTATCCCTTCTCTGGCCTGTATATGGGTACAGCGGCAAAGCCCTGCGCCCGGTCAGCACAATACGCCCGGGAGCAAGACATTCGACCACATCTGAAATTCTGCCGCAGCAGGAAACCAAAATATGCGTGCATGGCAGACGCCGCCTTTCATTTAGAATAAACCAACCGTAAAAGTTGGTTGTTTGGTTCGATGGCCGGAGTATACCACACCCAACAGGGGGTGTCAACCCCTTTTGTTTGCGGATTTTACCAAATCGGGCCGCATTTCTTCAGCAGGGTGCACAATCACAGGGTTTCTTATTGGAATCGCGCATGGCTGCGCATCCGGAGGTTCACTGAAATATTCACCATCTCCATGACCGCTCTGCTGGAACTGCTCAAGGATGCAGACCCCGAAATGAAGGCAAAACTCCGCTTGGCACTGCTCACCTGATGCAAAAAAGGGCACTGATTGCAAAGCAATCCAGCGCCCTACATAATCCGACA
>DCCL01000265.1:3424-10485 GCA_002313795.1 Faecalibacterium prausnitzii | reverse complement strand
GAATAACACGAACCGTGCAAAGACCGTACCATAAAAGCACCAACGCCGCACTCCGGATCTACTCGAAATGCGGCGTTGGTGTTTAAGGAGAAATGCTGTCTGAGATCCCGTGGCAAGTTTAGAAGGTGGAGGTATGATTTGGGTTTCGCTATGAGAAAAAAGCAAGCAGGAGATACTCGCTCAGGTTGACTGTGATCTCTTACAGCAGAGGGAGATAGCTATGAAATAGGAAGGGAGTCTCTGAGACTGCTTAGCATCCGACCATAATGTCGATGATCTCGTTGTTGGTTTCCTTCATGCCCTGTTTGCCAAGGCGTCCCACATTCTTGAGGGAGTTTTCAACGCCCTTAGCCACGATGCCGTCGCCGCCGTGGAACTGGTTGCCCCGAATGTACATATTGTAACCCAGCAGGCCAGCTTCCACTGCCGTTGCGATTTTTGCGGCACAGGAAGCCTTTGCGCCATCACAGATGACGCCGGACACGACAGCCAACGCATTGACGACTGTGTGGATAACAGCTTCATAATCACCGCCGCAGAGGTAGGCAATACCCGCACCTGCACCAGCACCTGCGCTGATTGCACCACAATAGGCGGACAAGCGGCCAATAGGTGTCTTTTCGTGGATGGTGGTCAGATTGGAAAGGGTCAGGGCGCGCAAGAGCTTTTCATCACTGGCCTTCAGCTCCCGTGCATACACGATGACCGGCACCGAGGTGGTAATACCCTGATTGCCGCTGCCGGAGTTGATGACCACTGGCTGTTCACAGCCGTTCATGCGGGCGTCAGAGCCCGCTGCTGCATAAGCCTTGGCGCGGACCTTGACATCATTACCCTCCATGTCCAGCAACACGCTGCCGATGTTTGCACCATAATTGCCGCGGAGGCCTTCCTCCGCAATGGCCATGTTGTACTTGATCTGGGGTTCCAGAATGGAACGGACATCTTCCACATCCACCGTATTGGCAAAGTCCCAGATATGCTCCATATCAAGCAAGCTGCGGTCGGTCAGAGTTTCTTCATCGTCGCCATGGACCGGGATGTCCACCAGTACCTTTCCGTCTTTTTCAATATGAACGATGTTGGTGTGGAAAACTGCAATGCGCACCTGAGCGGTGTGCTCGCCCTTCCAGACGGTGATAATGATGTCAAAGGTAACGCCGTTCTCAACATGCTTGACTTTAATGTCTGCCTGCTTGAGATAGGCATGGATGGCTTTGGTCTGCTCCGGCGTCACATCAGCAATGACTTCCAGCTTCTTTTCCTGCTTGCCTGCCACGATGCCAGCGGCGGCAGCAGCTTCCAGACCTTTCATGTTATCGGTGTTGGGCACGATGACCGACTTGACATTCTTGATCATACTGCCGCTGGCTTCCACCAGAACACGGTCCGGCAGCTCACCCAGCGTGTTCCGGGCCGTTGCGGCAGCATATGCTACCGCGATGGGTTCAGTACAGCCCATTGCAGGGATGAGTTCCTCCCGCAGAATATCAATATATGCTTGGTATCTCTTATCCGTTTTTTCCATTCTAAAAAGCCTCAGTTTTTTCTAAAGAGTGATTACAGGTAGAACACAGCACACAGAGCAGTGGTGACAATGCCGAAGATAATCAGCATCGGGAAACCGCACTTGAAGTAGTCTTTCACTGTGTAGCCGCCGGCTTCCCAGACCAGCAGGTTGGGAGCTGTTCCGAAAGGGGTAACGAATGCACCGGAAGCGCAGACAGACACAGACATTGCACCGGCCAGCGGATTGATGCCCGCAGCCTGACAGAGCATCAAGGCGATGGGCAGAACCAGAACGGTGGCAGAGGAGTTCATCAGGAACTGGGTAGCCAGCAGCATCAGGAAGGTGATAGCACCCAGCAGAACAATGGGAGGAAGGTTATTCAGCACAGGGCTGATGGCGTTGACCAGATACTCTGCAGCACCACTGCTGACCAGAGCCTTGCTCAGGGGGAAGATGCCGCCGACGATAAAGATGGTAGAAGTGGGGAAAGCCTTGATAGCGTCGTCCAAGCTGATGCAACCGGTCAGGACAACAAGGATAGCGCCGATGACGCCCGCAATGTGCATTGGAACGACACTGGTAGCCATAGCGACCAGAACACCGATGAAGATCACAGCGACCAGAACCATCTTTTTGGTGTCATACTCAGCCACACGGTCGCCGCCCTTGATTTCAATGTCCTTATCGGGCAGGAGCTTGGTGCCGAAGAAGCACATATACAGTATACCACAAACCAGAAGAGGAAGACCAATTTTGGTATACTCAAAGAAACCGAACTCCCGCAGACCCATATCCTTCAGGATACCATTTGCAACGATATGAGGAGTAGTGCCCACCAGAGTGATGGTACCACCCAGAGAAGCGAAGAAGGCCAGAGCCATCAGCAGCTTGGATTTTTTGACACCAGCCTTCGTTGCCATAGAACTGACGATGGGCATCAGGCAGGCAGTGGAACCAGTGTCATTCAGGAATGCAGACAGGCCGCCAGCCACAAGGCCGGTGCCCAGAAGCAGACCCTTCTCGGTCTTGCCCAGCAGACCAATGATCTTGCCACCGATAAAATCGGCCAGACCAGTCTTGAAGAATGCTTCACCGACAACGACCAGACCCATGAAGAAAACGATGGTGGTGTTGCCAAATTCGCTATAAGCACTGCTGGCGTCGATGACGCCGGTAGCGGCCAAGGCTGCGGGGATCGCTGCGCCAAGGATGACCAGAGGAACCTTCTGAGAGATCAGAAGAACCATGGTGATCACGAGGATGACACAGGTAATGATTGCTTGTGTGGTCATACGATGATACCCTCCTTGATAATTTGTGCACTATGCGCACTGCTTTTCCATGACGTTTGATTGTCTATATGTAAAGACAACTTATCAACCTGATGTAAGTATAACCATTTAGAGCACTGTTGTAAATTGTCAACATTTACAAACTGTTCATGCTTTTTTCTCCATTCTGCTCAAAGAGAGTCGAAAAGTCTCTCTTTTAATCCTGTATTTCCAAAACAAAAAGCACCACGACTTCTGTACAAAACAGAAATCGTGATGCTTGATTCAAAAATGATTTGCAGATCAGAATTCCAGCGTAATGAAAGGCCGGCTTTCCTTCGGCATCGAAATGGTTGTGGTCACTGCCAGAACCCGATCTCCGCGATACAGAAAAGTATCCCAACTGAACAGCTTCTCCGGCGGCGCATTCAGCAGCGACAAATCCATATCTGAGGTCACAGGCGTATCAATGAAGATCCGGATATGCGTCGGTTTTTCATCGAAATAGCGGCAGATATAGTCATGCAGAAAGAATGTTTTGAGTGCTTCGCAATCAAAGGTGTGATTCTTGCAGACCGACAGCGGAATATAGCTGTAGTCCACCTCATCCACCTCACTGCTCACATCCACACAGCGGACGATTTTGTAGACATAGGGATTATCTGCATCCAGTTTCAGCTTCTGGCACAACGCCCCATCAGCCTTGATGATGCCATGTTCCAGCAGACGGTGCGGCTTGTTGTTTGTATGCTCAAAGGGAGCGATCTTAATACCACTGGAAAAGGCCATCGGACTGGTAAAGGACTGCCCCGGCACAAAGCGGACAAATGTCCCTTTGCCCTGTGCACGCTCCACGATGCCACTGTTGGCCAGCTCCTTGATGGCGGTATTTACCGTCAGGCGGCTGACCTCAAACTGCTTGGCCAGTTCGGTCTCCGAGGGAATTTTATCCCCCGCAGCATATTCACCAGATTCAATCTTTTGCAGGATATAATTCTGAATCTGGACATATTTGGGCGCATACGAGTAATTCTCATCCGCCATGGTTGTTTCCTCTCTTCCTATCTCCTGTCTGCTCTGCCGCACATTGCAGAGAGACGTATATCTCCATTCATGCAAGGTTCAGCATACAGACAAAGGGGGTACGAAAAAGAAGATCAGTCGTTGGAATGTGCTGCTTCAATAAAGGCGCGCAGCTCATCGTCATAGGTGTTGGTTGCCAGAGAGCAATCCGGTGCCAGCACAAAGGGGATGTTCTTCATCCGCTGCAGAGTGTTGCGGGTCAGCTCGGCGATCTCCTTTGCCTTATGCTGACCGAACAGACGCTCATCACAGCCGCCCATCGGGGTGATGGACTTGTCCAGCCACTGCGGTGCGGTATCCAGCTTGGGATTGCCGGTCGCGCTCTCAGGCCAGTGCAGGATGTCGATGGGATAGTGTGCAAAGTACTCTGGGTTGACCTCAAGGCCGCAGGCATGAACCATGATCTTACAGGGCTTGAGCACTTCCATCATCTGCAGGTCATAGGGCTTGACAAACTCTTCCCACTCTTCCTTGGTCAGATAGGTAGAACGAGACAGGCCAGTTGCACCGTAGAATACACCGTACAGACCTGCATCTTCAATGAGGTGCTTCGAGTAGTCGGCCATAGTATCCGTGATGTTCTGCAGCGTCTTATGAACCAGTTCCGGCTGATTGTGCATCAGGGTCATCATCAGGTCGTCACGGCTTGCAGGGCGGTAACGACCAATGGGGTTGACGGCGCACAGCTTCTGCAGCACACTGGTAGGGCACATCATGGTCTGGAACATGGGAATATCCTCTTTCAGACCAGCCTTCATCTTTTTGATGACCTCGATCTGCTCTGCAAACACACCCTGATCACCCGGCAGCACCGTGATCTTTTCCAGATCGTCCACACCGCTGATGGGACCCTTGACGACCTTGGGAAGAACACCCTCATAGTCGTTGAAATCAAACTGGCCGCCCCATGCTTCCTCATAATAAGAGGCGCGAGGCTGGAGCTTGACATAGTCCCAATCATAAGTGTTCTGCCACTTCAGCATGGTCTCCACAAAGAGGTCTGCACCGCTGTGCTCATTCTCCGTAAAGTGACGCCATGCCGATACCGGCGGGCGGTCTGCCAGCTCATGATTCAAAACTGCTTCAAATCTTTCTTTTTTCGTCCACATAGTAAAACTCTCCGTTCGTTTTTTGGTTTCTCAGGTTGATAAGTTGCCAAACAACGAGAAAAGAGTTTCCGTATGCTACTTATGTCCATAATAGCATACTTTCGCTTTAGGGGCAATGATTATTTCTGGTTTTCGTCTCCTTCCTGCCGATTCTTCTGATTGTTATAAACATAGACCATGATAGACGCGGCTGCTACCAGAGCACCGCCGATTACGGACGTAAATTTCACCGGTTCACCCAGAATGAAGAAACCAAGGATCATGCTGAAAATAATACCAGAGTAATTGTAAATGCTGATCTCCGAAGCCGGAGCAAAACGGTAGGCGTAAGTAATAAATGCCTGTCCCATGGAACCAAATGCACCGATGAGCAACAGCAAAATTGCCTGTTTAAAGTTGGGCACAACAAAATCCTTCAAAATAAAGGGGATAGATGCCACTGCGCTGAAAGTCGAAAAGTGCATCATGACCGTCAGACCGTCCACCTTTCCCTTAAAGAAAGAAAGAAAGGTGTAAGCAATGCCCGAAGTCAATGCTGACAAAAATGCAACCACCAGTGGGAAAGGATTGGATTCAAAGCTGGGGCGGAATACAATGAATGCACCCACCATAGAAAGAGCCAGCGCCGGAATCTGAATCTTGGGCAGTTTTTCTTTCATACAAATAACCGCCAGGATCGTGACCCAAATGGGAGAGAGCTTGTTCAGAATCGTTACATCACCCTGCGCTGCATGGCTCGACGCATAAAACAGCGTGATCAGCCCCAGAAAACCAAAGAAAGACCGACCGAACAGATATGGCTGATACTTGGCCGGACCAAACAGTGAGCCTTTCTTACGAATGATGATAATTGCAGAAACGATCAGCACAAACGAGTTCCGCATGAAAATCTGTTCCATTGTGGGAATCTCGCGGCTCAACCGCACCACTACTTGCATGGATGCAAAGCAAAGTGCTGACAAAATCATGTACAAAGCACCTTTTTGTCTCTGAGTCATTGAAGTTCTCCTTAATCTATTTCCTATCCCAATCCGCATCGGAAACATCTTCGTTTCGATGCCTTGTTGTTTTCATGTTTGATTATATACTTGTCTTGATGTCTTGTCAATATAAAGTTTTATCTTTTTATGTCTTGAAAATCCCAAATATAAGTCCTACTATCACCGCTTTACCACAATAAAATTTGCAAAATCATCTTGACGTGCCCTGCAATCCATGATACCTCTATCGCAAATCCCGCCGTGTTAGTCGAGAATGTCTGCACAGTGTGGGTTTATTCCCCATGAAGATTTTTACCGCCCCGCAACACACCCGATTTGTTTTGCCGCCGTTTCACCCGACAAAATTTTTCGCTTGTCTTGCAGGGCGGTATTTTTCTTTTTGGGAGCTGTACCTTGAATCCTTCATAAGCCGTCCGAACAGCGATACTGCGCCATGACCTGCCTTGAAAGCAGCGAGCCAGAGAAATACGCCGCTGCAAAACAGGGGCAGGAACTGCGTTCGGTGTGAACGGCGACCAGAGCAGGGACGACCGGTGTGCTTTGCACATTGGGCTTGCTTTTTCGTCAGTGTGCTGCGCGGTTCGCTCACTGGAATTTTCAGTGTTGCACGGAAAAGACGAAAGCAAGTATCGACCTGTGGCCCTAAATTTTCAATTCTTGAAAATGTTTTGTCCACTCAGTCATCCTTGTTGGGGAGTGCCTTCCCCAAACCCTGCTCCAGCTTCGCGCTGGCTTACAGCGCGAAAGCGGCGTGTCGTTTTACATAGCCCCTCCATCCCGGAGTGGGCATTTATTATTTTCACAGGAGGTCAAATATGGCTGAAACGAAAAGTCCGAACGTACACGCACGAGAGAACCGCACCGACACGCCGCGAAATCGAAAGACACACATCATCAAAGTCAGAGTGACCGCAGAAGAAAAGCTGCGCATCGAACACGCCTGCAAAGAACTCCACCTCACCCAGTCCGCACTTGTCCGCCGCGTCCTGTACGGTGTGAACGTCAAACACACCGTAGTAGTAGCGCAGGGCGGCGAGGACGCACTGGTCGCGATCGCCGCCTTGTCTGCCCAGTGCAGCAAGGTGGG
>DCCL01000265.1:0-3395 GCA_002313795.1 Faecalibacterium prausnitzii | reverse complement strand
CTTGCACGGCACTTCAACTCTGGCGGCAAAGACACAGAGCAGCTCCGGGCGCAAATTCTGGAAGAGCTGTCCGCACTCACGAACTTTCGGCTGAAAGCCGAAGAAACGGTTGGTGAACTGTATGGCAACCATCAAGCAATAATCCGGCTGCGCCGAATTGGCTGTAAAAAATCACCTGCGTGAATTTTTCTAATGTAGGCAGCCTTCGGCTGCAATCAGCATAGTCTCGAAGAGCTCTAACTACACTGCCGTCGAAAGCTATCTGACCTTTCAGCACAACGAGTACACCGGTCTGCCCATTCTGGATGAGCAGGGCAGACCCAAGCTGCGGGATTCGTACCTGCTCGACACCCTTGAGTGCGGCGAGTCCTCGTTCGCTATGGCCTGTCTGACTGCCAACCGCAAGTACGGCAAGAACGGCAGGCGGGAGGACGTAAAGACCCACCACATATGGCAACATCCGCCAAAGCGGATTCTAATAAATCCGTGCGAAGCACACCCCACTGGCCATACGAAGTATAATCATCAGCTTCGACCCGAAGGACGCAGTGGAAAACGGCCTGACCATGGAGAAAGCGCAAGCCCTCGGTTTGCAGTTCTGCAAAGAAAATTTCCCCGGTCATCCCGCCATCATCTGCACCCACCCGGACGGTCACAACAGTGCTGGGAACATTCACGTCCACATCGTCATCGGCAGCTTGCGCGTCCGCACCGTGGAACGGCAGCCCTTCATGGACAAGCCGTGCGACTGGGAAGCGGGCAAGAAGCACCGCTGCACCTCTGCCATGCTCCGGCACCTTCGTGTCGCGGTCATGGAGATGTGCGAGCGCGCCGACCTGAACCAAATCAATCTGCTGGAAGCCCAAGGTGATCATGTCTCCGAGCGCGAGTATTGGGCGCAGCGGCGCGGACAACGCCGCCTTGACCATGCAAACGCGAAACTTGCCGCCGAAGGGCAGCAGCCCACCAAGACCGTCTACCAGACCGAATTGGAAAAGCTGCGCCAGCAAATTTACTCTGTGCTGAACAAGGCCACCACCTTCGAGGAATTTTCTGCATTGCTCATGCAGGAACACGGCGTTGCCGTGAAAGAGAGCCGTGGGCGATTAAGCTACTGTCCGCCCGGTCGGACAAAGTTCATCACCGCGAAAAAACTGAGCAAGAAGTTGGAAAAGGAGCAAGTGCTGACAGCCCTTTCCCAAAACATCAGGCTCACACCGACCATCCAACCCAGCAGCGAACAGAAGCCGGATAAGATCAGGAAACTGGTTGATATTCAGGCGAAAGTGGCTGCGGGCAAGGGCATCGGCTATGAGCGTTGGGCGAAAAAGTTCAACCTCAAAAGCTGGTCGCAGACCCTCGTTCTCCTGCAGGAAAAGGGACTGCTCAGCGAAGATGCCCTGAACCAGCGCATTGCTGAACTGCAAACGCAGTATGACGATGCACTGGCGGTGGTCAAAGATATAGATGCCCACATGGATTCCCTCAAGGAACTGCGCGGGCATCTTATGACCTTTCAGTGGAATTTGCGGCACCCTAATGTTATAATAAATTAAAAAGTGTCGGAGGGACGGTAATGGGGTATACATCAAAATATGTAAAGCACATTAAATCTTTAGATTTGGGGGCTTTGCCAAAGGATTTTTGCTTCTTTTCTTCTTCCTTACGCACCACGGGACTAATGACACGCTTAAAGCATCGTTTTAATTCTGACTGCATTGACAAAAATTGTAAGAACTCTTATGACCTTTTATATTTGAACTTAGGAAGTTTGAAATGTCATGATCCGCGGTGCTTAATAATCATATATATTCCATCTAAAGACTTTTCCGCTATCCGTGGTCGGATGGCCCTTGCAAATAGGCATATAACATTCACTGAATTAAAAAAGCAAGGTTTATTATTTTGGCGTTCAAAATGTTCTTGTGAAGATTTTTCCAAAATTACACTTTCTAATGGAGAAACACTAAAATTATGGAAAACTCCATACTTGCTACACGCCGTAACGGACTATGACAAAGACTTTCGAAAAGAATGGGTCGATGGATTTTTAGAATATGAAGGTAACGAATATGGAGATACATCAACATTTTATATAATCGGTTGTATAGACGGAACTTAATCTGCGCAAACTTAACACAAAGGAGGATTTTCAAATGGATGAAATTACTTTAGGCAATGCCACAATTTTTCGTTACGCCTGTGATACTTTAGTCGAAAAAATGAATCAAGGCTTTTTTGAATCAGACGCTAACAATCAACAGGAGGAAAAGGCCAAGCTAAATCAAAGCCTTGTTGTTCCAGTAATTGTAAACGCTTCCTTTGCATGTGAACTATTTCTTAAATCACTTCTTCCTTCCAACACACATGGACATAAACTCGACGAATTGTTTTCCCAACTCAATCAAGATCTGCAAAATAAAATTATGGGATGGACGGGTTTAACTCTCAAATGTTCTGACGATGACTACAACATGGAACAATTTCAGCAGGATTTGAAAAATAACAGTAATGATTTCGCTGAGTGGAGATATTTTCATGAAGGCCGCAGCCAAAGAGCAAACCTCCATTTTTTACTCACATTTCTGAACGTCCTTAATCGTGTGGCCTTAGAACAAAAATCTCAAGAAAATTCCTCAAACTAATTTATCGAGTTTTGTGCAGCAAGTGTAAAAGCTTGCTGCTTTTTCTTTTTATGCTATAAGCAGTGTTATCCATTCTCCGCATCGAAACGAACCGCTTTGCCAGTGCGGAACTTGTCGGGGCGAGGCCCCTCCATCTTGCTGCGCAAAACCATTCTGTCGCTTAAAAGCCCCACTGGGGCTTTCATTTGCTGCACAAACGCGAACCTGGACAAGCTGGTCATGGTCGATGACAATCTGAACATGGTGGCTCTGCCCGAAACACGGAACATCAAGTCCATCGTCACCGCCGAAGACCGTTTGTGCATCGAGCGGAAGAACAAGCAGGCTGTCCAAGGTCTGCTGTGCTGTATGTTCGTTTCCTCTGCTTCGGCAATGGCAATCTTGTGGCCGCTCACGATGACAGTGACGGTTTCAATCGCAAGGGCAGCTATTTTACATATTTCTTTAACCGCATATTTGCGATATGCAA
The DNA here is from genome assembly GCA_002313795.1 of Faecalibacterium prausnitzii. Taxonomy (GTDB): domain Bacteria; phylum Bacillota; class Clostridia; order Oscillospirales; family Ruminococcaceae; genus Faecalibacterium; species Faecalibacterium prausnitzii_L. Next base: position 281 of record DCCL01000265.1, on the reverse strand, counting down.
TCCAACTGTTGTTGCCAACGATTGAAAAAGTTGGATTGCTATGGCGCAGACAGATCCTGATCACGGTGAAAGACCGTGACCCTGCCCGCGTGGATGACCCATTCCTGATCGAAAAGCTGTCCGAGGAACTTCCCGGCATCCTGCTGTGGATGCTGGAAGGCTTGAAGCGTCTGCTGGCGAACAACTACCAGTTTACCATCAGCGAACGCTCCATCCAGAACCTTGAAGCAGCTATGGCGGACAGCGACAACCTGACCCAGTTCATGCAGGCCAGTGCGTAT
>DCCL01000105.1:2980-3102 GCA_002313795.1 Faecalibacterium prausnitzii | reverse complement strand
CATGTGATGAAAGAGCGCCTGCCCAGCGCTACTTATAAGAGTCTGGAGAAGACCCTGCACAAGGGCGCACCTCTGGATCTGGAAGTGGCAAACGTCGTAGCCAGCGTGATGAAGCGCTGGGC
>DCCL01000105.1:0-2939 GCA_002313795.1 Faecalibacterium prausnitzii | reverse complement strand
GCCATGGAGCTGGGTGCCACCCATTACACCCACTGGTTCCAGCCGCTGACCGGCATCACCAGTGAGAAGCACGATGGCTTCGTCAGCCCCGTGGGCGACGGCACCGCCATCATGGAGTTCAACGGCAAGGAACTGGTGCGCGGCGAGCCTGATGCATCTTCCTTCCCCTCCGGCGGCCTGCGCGCTACCTGTGAGGCCCGCGGCTACACCGCATGGGACCCCACCAGCTACGCTTTCGTCAAGGATGATGTGCTCTGCATCCCTACCGCATTCGTCAGCTACACCGGTGAGGCTCTGGATAAAAAGACTCCCCTGCTGCGCTCCATGAATGCGCTGTCTACTCAGGCCATCCGCGTTCTGAAGCTGTTCGGCAAGGATGTTGATTACGTTTCCACCACCGTCGGCCCCGAGCAGGAGTATTTCCTGATCAAGAAGGAAGACTACGAAGCCCGTCAGGATCTGATCCTCACCGGTCGTACCCTCTTCGGTGCCCCCTCTGCCAAGGGTCAGGAGCTGGAAGAACATTACTTCGGCGTCATCCGTCCTGAGGTCTCTGCCTTCATGAAGGATCTGGACGAAGAGCTGTGGAAGCTGGGCATCCCCGCCAAGACTAAGCACAACGAAGTTGCTCCCTGCCAGCATGAGCTGGCTCCCATCTTCGACACCACCAATGTGGCCATCGACCACAACCTGCTGACCATGGAGATGATGAAGAAGCTGGCTCCTAAGTATGGTCTGGTCTGCCTGCAGCATGAGAAGCCTTTCGAAGGCGTCAACGGCAGCGGCAAGCACAACAACTGGTCCATGAGCACCGCTCACGAGAATCTGCTGGACCCGGGCGACACCCCCATGGAGAACCTGCAGTTCCTGCTGTTCCTGGCTGCTGTCATCAAGGCCGTGGATGAGTACGCCGACCTGCTGAGAACTTCTGTCGCTACTCCCGGCAACGACCACCGTCTGGGTGCCAACGAGGCACCTCCGGCCATCATTTCCATCTTCGTGGGCGAGGAGCTGGAAGCAGTCATCGACGCCATCGCTTCCGATTCCCCCTACGCCGGCCCCGTCAAGATGAAGATGGACCTGGGCGTGGATGTCCTGCCCAAGTTCAGCAAGGACACCACCGACCGCAACCGTACTTCCCCCTTCGCCTTCACCGGCAACAAGTTCGAGTTCCGTATGCCCGGTTCTGCTGAGAACCTGAGCGACGCCAACACCATCCTGAATACTGCTGTTGCCAAGGAGCTGAAGGGCTACGCTGACGAGCTGGAGAAGGCCGACGACTTCACCAGTGCCGCCATCGCCCTCGTCAAGCGCACCATCCGTGACCATCGCCGTGTTATCTTCAACGGCAACGGTTACTCTGCCGAGTGGGAGGCCGAAGCAGCAAAGCGCGGCCTGCCCAACAAGAAGAACACTCCCGCTGCTCTGCCCGCCCTCATCGACCCGAAGAACATCGCTCTGATGGAAGACTTCGGCGTTCTGACCAAGGTGGAGATGGAGAGCCGCTACGAAGTTGAGATGGAGCACTACTCCAAGATCATCAACATCGAGGCCCTGACCATGCTGGAGATGGCACGCAAGCAGTTGCTGCCCGCCGTCAACGCCTACATGAGCGAGGTCGCCAACACCGCTGCCTCCAAGCTGGCTGTCAGTGAGAGCCTGAGCGTCCGCAGCGAGACCAAGACTTTGGACCGCCTGTCCGCCGATGCCGACGCCATGAGTGACGCCATCGACGACCTGCAGGCCGCTGTGGATACCGCCAAGGCCATGACCGACGAGACCAAGAAGGCCGTTTCCTTCCACGACGATGTTCTGCCCCGGATGGATGCTCTGCGCGCCGTTGCAGACGACGCCGAGACCATCTGCGGCGAGGACTACTGGCCTCTGCCCAGCTACAGCAAGATGCTCTACTACGTCTGATCCTGACCTGTCAGCGTAACAAAACAAGCACCATGGGCTGAGGCGCTTCCTGAACCATTCTCCTTTTCCTATTTCTTACACCAGCCTGAAGACCTGCTTCCGTATGGGGGCAGGCCTTTGGGCGTTTTTTGAGGATTCAACTATGAGTTATACCACACAGCAGGACATCCTCGATTTTGTTGAGGATAATAACGTCAAGTTTGTCCGCTTCGCATTCTGCGATATCTTCGGCTTCCAGAAAAACATTGCCGTGCTGGCCAGCGACCTGCCCAAAGCGCTGGAAGAGGGCGTCTGTTTCGACGGCAGCGCCATCGCAGGCTTCATGCATGTGGAAGAGAGCGACCTTGTGCTCCGCCCTGACCTGTCCACCATGACCATCCTGCCCTGGCGCACGGCAGAAGGCCGGGTGATGCAGTTCTTCTGCGATGTGGAGAAACCGGACAACACCCCCTTCGGCGGCAACTGCCGCGGTTTCGTGCGGGACATCACCCGCCGGTACAAGCAGCTGGGCCTGCGCTGCAATGTGGGTGCCGAGTGCGAGTTCTATTTCTTTGAGAACGACGACCATGGCCGTCCCACCCGCATTCCCATCGACTTCGGCGGCTACTTCGATGTAGCCCCGCTGGACGCCGGCGAGAATCTCCGCCGGGACATCTGCCTGACCATGGAGCAGATGGGCATGGCTCCCCAGCACAGCCACCACGAGAACGGCCACGGCCAGAATGAGATCGATTTCCACTATGCCGGCCCCCTCAAGACCGCTGACAACGTGTTCCTGTTCAAACAGATCGTCCGGGCCATCGCAAGCACCAACGGCCTGCATGCAAGCTTTCTGCCCAAGCCCCTGCCGGACCAGGCGGGCAGCGGCCTGCACATCAACCTGTCCCTGACCATGGACGGCAAAAACCTCTTTGAGGGCGACATCGCACCCGACAGCATCCCCGGAAGCTTTATGGCGGGCATCCTCCGCCACAGCCGGGAACTGACAGCCTTTACCAATCCCCTGCCCAACAGCTACC
>DCCL01000201.1 GCA_002313795.1 Faecalibacterium prausnitzii | reverse complement strand
TGAAGATGCAGAAGAACCGTCCTACGATGATGCGGATATGACCGTAGACTTTGCGGTGGAATCCGCATCACAGGAGGACTCTCTGCCCGATCCGGAAACCACCGCAGAAGTCGAAGAAGATACCTCGCCGCCTGCGGCTGAAGCTCCTCCCGCAGAGGAGCAGGAACTGCCTGCGCCGAAACCGGAGATGAGTGACCGTGAGAAGTTCTTCCATCTGGATTTCCATAAGCTGGATCGCAATTTATCCGAGGAGGAACGCCGGGAATGGAACGCCATCTACGCTTCCTATCGCGGCGGCAGCCCTCTCAGCGGTACGGTGATCGGTGTGGATATGTTTTCGCTGAATGTACGCAGCCGAAGAACCGGCGAGGTGCGAAAGCGGGAGTTATCCTGCGCCATCGTCGTCCCCTACCGTGTGCGTATTCTGATCCCCGAAACGGAAATGTGGTCAGGAGAGGGGCGGCCCGGAATGTCCCTGAATCATATCATGGGCGCGACTCTGTCCTTCAACATCATCAAGGTGGACAGGGAAAATGGCTTTGCGCTGGCTTCCCGTAAGTCGACTATGAAGACACGCCGCTCCTACTTTGCCCATCGGGCAGAGCTGAACGCGCCCGGCACACGACTGAAATGCCGTGTCATTGACGTTGGCCCTGTCCGCTGCACGGTGGAGTGCTATGGTCATGACATTCGGCTGACGCAGAAGGATCTCTGCTATATGTCCGTGTCAGACCTACGCGCCGTCTATCGCCCCGGACAGGAGCTGGACTGCGTTGTGACGGACTACGACACTGATGCGGATCGGCTCAAGATTTCCGTGAAGGCGGCGTTGTCCGATCCCTTTGAAGGGGCCGAGCGGCGTCACCCTGTCAACAGTCGGCGTCAGGCTGTGATCTCCGGCAAGTATGCCGGCGGTGTTTTCTGCAACCTGCCGGATGGCACTGTCTGCATGTGCTCCTATGCTTATCAATATGAGGACAGCGACTTTGAGATCGGTGATACCGTGATCCTGACGGTCAAGCGGTTCGACAGCAACAAGCGTCAGATGTACGGAAAGATCCTTTCCAAGTGGTAGTGTCAAAAGGCTTGTCAAGGCTTTATTTTAAATGCTTATGCCGCCCAAAATAAAGTCTCTCAACCTATTGATTTTCAGGTGCAAACATGATTAAAATAGATGCAAATATAGAAGAAAGGAGCGCAAAAAGTTGTGAGAAAAGCATTTATTTTGATCGTGTCAGTATGTGTATTGCTCTTTACCGCCTGCGGCCAAAAGCCGGTCAATTCGGAGGAAGTATCGTCCCCTCAAGAACCCTCTGTTGAAAGGAAAAATTCCATTTTGACGGAGGGTGGGGACGATCTTCCGGCCGCAGGTACAGAGGTAGCTGCACAGGCTGCGCCTGAGAATGAGCAGTCAACCAAGGAAGCGAACTCGCCAGAGAAGCCGACGGTCACTGACCGTGTTTTGCCCATGGAGACCGACATCGAAGAAGCGGCCACTGCACCTAAGCAGCCATCGCAATCGCCCTCCGCCCCGATCCAGAAGCCGGAACAAAATCAACCGGTGCAAGATCCAATGCCAAATCCTGACACAACACCTGTACCGGGCCCTGTATCTGAAGATGTTGCCAACGGCAACATCTACTCCGTTACAGACGCCATGCAAATAGGCAATGAATACGCAGTTTCCAAGTATGGCGTCTATATTGAGAGTAGCCTGACCCGCAGCAATGCAGGCTATTATCCGGGCACCGCTGATCCGGTATCATGGTTTGCGGCCAATGACGGCCAAGGTGCGTTAAATGCCGCTGTGTGCAGCAATGTGGACGCAACATTTGCCAATCTTGCTGCTAGAGATGGTGCGGATGTGGTTAGCGCCTATGCGTCTTTTAACTGCGATGTCCGTTACGATGCGGCAGCAGATGAATATATCATCGTCATTCTCTATGGATGATCTTCGCTGCTGCAGAGGAAGTCGCACACAGCTCACGCTACCAATGTCTCTCCGCACCCCCTCTCTTGTTCACTACATAGTCGTGCAAAATTGTGCTGCTATGTGGATGTGTTACGAGTCGAGGCAACAACAGAACACCTCAATTAAACACTCCGGCAAAGGGCAACAGCAAACTGCTGTTGCCCTTTGTGCTGGAGAGAAAGGAAATCTATGAGAAAATTTCTCCCTAAACTGCTGACACTGATATGTCTATTGGTGGCGATTATGGGGCTGTCCATCATTACAGCTCATGCTGCCACGGTTACAGGCACCATCAGCGGCGGCAATGAATATCGCTACCACGAAGACAAGTCGCCGGTTCCCGGTTGGGGCAGTTATACCAGCACAAAGCTGAAATACTTCACCCCGTCCGGTGGCGGTAGCACTGTCCCCGCTTACTGCATGGAACCAAGTGTGGGTTCTGCAAGCGGAAGTCTTTCCTATTCCTCTGTAAGCTGGAGCAGCCTGCGGACAGACCAGCGATATGCCATCACACTGGCCATGGCGTATGGCTATGGCGGCGCGTATGGCTTCGGAAACATCCATCCGGATTGCGCTCAACTGGCAACACAGGCCGTCATTTGGGAGTTTGTATGCGATTTCAGAGACACGACATATCCCTATACACTGTACGACAGCACCTGTGCGGGCCTGTTTCACTACGCCGGAGATGGTGTTGCGGCTGCCTATGATATGATCATTGACAGGCTTATGTCGCACGGAACCATTCCCAGCTTTGCCGTAAAGTATCAGCGCCAGCTTTCTGATGCCAATGCAATTGAACTGACGTGGAACGGCAGTCAGTATAGCGCTTCCGTCACAGATACAAATGACGTACTTTCGGAATTCCGTTTTACTTGCAATATCAGCGGTGTGAATATCACACAGCGCGGCAACACCCTAACAGTGACCGCTACAAAGGCTGCCGCTACACAGCTTAACGGCTATATCAGCAGTGATTACGGATACTCTTTGGATGTGAATGGCGACGAGGCTGTCCTGCTGGAGCCTTCCAATGGCAGTAACTACCAGGCGTGTACTGCACTGACAGAGATCCCCGATCCCGTAGTTGCTTATATTCATTTTAAAGTAAAGGTTGTGGAAGAAAAAGGCTCCCTGACCATCAATAAGGTGAACGCCGAAACCGGCAAGGCATTGGCGGGTGTCACCTACAGGCTGCTTGACAGCGCTGGCAATAAGGTTGCCGATGCGATTACCGATACAGACGGTAAAGCGGTCTTTTCGGATTTGCCTCTCGGCAGTTATACCTATCAGGAAATCAGTGCCCCGGAGGGTTATGTGGTGGACAGCACCAAGTACCCGATCACTATTACAGCTTCGGCATTGAATATCACGGCGACCCGAACCAATGCGCTGGGGAAGGCCAGTGTTGAGATCAGCAAGGTGGACGCGGATTCTAACACACCGCTTCAGGATGCCGGTTTCCGTCTGTATGACGCTTCTGGAAGCCAAGTCGCAGAAGGCTATACAGATGTCAATGGTAAGCTGACGTTCACCGGCCTGAAGCTGGGCAGCTACACCTGCAAGGAGTTCCAAACGCCGGCTGGATATGAACTGGATGATACGGTTTTCCTCATTGTGCTGAATCAAAACGGGCAAATTCTGAAAATCACTCGTGAGAACAAGCTGATCACCGGCAGCATCGAAATTCTGAAGGTGGA
>DCCL01000113.1 GCA_002313795.1 Faecalibacterium prausnitzii | reverse complement strand
CTCAAGTATAATACCATATCCCCACCTTTCTGTCAACACTTTTTTGCGGATTTTTTCAAGTTTTTTCTTGATTTGTCAAAATTCATCTTCCGGCAGGCTCTTACCCCTCCGCTGCGGCCACGGCCGCAGCGACTCCCCTTGGCAAGGGGAGTCTGCATTTATTGCAAATCAAGAAGTCTGCGCGATATGCGATCCAGCACATCAAAAAGTTGAATTGCCATAAAGAGAGTGTTATATTATATATACATTATATAGCAACGGAGGAGACACCCTCATGACCCTTACCGTCAATCTCGGTAACACCCACATCACTATCGGTGGATACGAACACGATGCCCTGAAATTCTGCGGGCGACTGCACACCGACCCGGCAGCTACGGTGGACGAATACGCCCTGCGGCTGCTGAACCTGCTTTCGCTTCATGGCGCAGCTCCGGAGCAGATCGAAGGCGGCATTCTCGGCAGCGTGGTGCCTGCTCTGACGGGCCGGGTGCTGGCCGCACTGCAGATGCTTTGCCCTGTGCGTATCCTGACGGTGGGGCCGGGGCTGAAAAGCGGCATCCGGCTCCGACTGGATAATCCCGCCCAGCTGGGTGCAGAACTTCTCTGTGGAACAGTGGCCGCACTGGCCGAAGGCCCCGGGCCGCTGGTGGTCATCTCGGCAGACACTGCCATCTCCCTGATGGCGGTCAACGAAAAGCAGGAACTGGTGGGCGGCGTCATCCTGCCCGGCCCCCAGCTCTCTCTGGCAGCGCTGGTACAGAACACTGCACAGCTTCCGCAGATCGACCTCTCCTCACCGGCACCAGCCTCGGTATTGGGCAAGAATACGGCTGCCTGCCTGCAGAACGGTTTCGTCCTGGGCACCGCCGGGATGCTGGATGGACTGGCCGACCGTTTCTGTGCCGAGCTCGGCCCCCACACCAAATTCTACGCCACCGGCAATCTGCCCCGGGCCATCCGGGAGGCCTGCCACACCCACATCCACTACCGTGAGACCCTCATCACCGATGGTCTTTACCGCATCTGGCTGCGGAATCGGAAGAGCTGACGAATTTCGTTTGCATTTTCGGCACGACTGTGCTATACTGTATTGTACTGGTTCCCCAGTATGATAATGTGCGATCGTAGCTCAGCTGGATAGAGCGTTCGGCTCCGACCCGGAAGGCCAGAGGTTCGAATCCTCCCGGTCGCATGAAAAAGGCATCACACCCGAAGGGGTGTGGTGCTTTTCTTTTTTCATCTTGCAAAAGCCGAAAACTGCCTTATAATAGACCTTGTGCCCCGGTGTGCGCGGGCACGGCTCTAAGAAAAAGGGAAAGAAAGAATGAGTTCATCCACCAAAACTTTGACCGAAGGCCCTCTGGCCAAACAGATCCTCCTGGTCAGCCTGCCTCTGGCCCTGTCCAACCTGCTGCAGGTGCTCTTCAACATGTCGGACGTGGCCGTGGTGGGCCGGTTCGCCGGTTCCACTGCTCTGGGTTCCGTGGGCTCCACCAGCATCTTCGTCACCCTGTTCACCGGTTTTCTCATCGGCCTGAGCAACGGCATCAATGTGCTGGTGGCCCGGTTCTACGGTGCCCGCCACGCCGAAGACGTGGAAAAGACCGTCCACTCCGCGCTGCTGGTGAGTCTGGCGGCAGGCATCCTGCTGCTGTTGGTGGGCTTGCTGGGCTCTCCGGCACTGCTCCGCCTGCTCAACACCAAAGACGACCTCTACCCCGGCGCCGTGCTCTACCTGCGGGTGTACTTTCTCGGCATGCCGGCGCTGGCGCTCTACAACTTCGGCAACGCCATCTTCAGCTCCATCGGTGAGACGAAAAAGCCTCTGTATTACCTCTGCATCGCCGGTGTGCTGAACATCCTGCTCAACCTGTTCTTCGTCATCGTCTGCCATCTGGATGTGGCGGGCGTGGCGCTGGCAAGTGCCATCTCCCAGTGCCTCTCGGCTTTCCTCGTGCTGCGGGCGCTGACCCGGGTGAAGGACTGCTACGCGCTGGACTTCCATAAAATCGCCCTCGACCCCGCCATGACCAAAAGCATCCTTGCACTGGGCGTTCCCGCCGCATGCCAGAATGCCATCTTTGCCATTGCGAACCTCTTCATCCAGGCCGGTGTCAACTCCTTTGACTCCCTCATGGTCAAGGGCAACTCTGCCGCCGCCAATGCCGACAACATGATCTACGACGCCATGGCCGCGTTCTACATGGCCTGCGCCAGCTTCATGAGCCAGAATTACGGCGCGGGCAAGCCCGACCGCGTGAAGAAGAGCTATTTCATCAGTTTGGCCTATTCTTTCGGTGTGGGCCTTGTGCTGGGCGGCTCCCTCTTCCTCTTTGGGCGGGAGTTCCTGGCCCTCTTCACTACGGAGAGTGCCGTCATCGACGCCGGCATGAAGCGTGTGGGCGTCATGGGCTTTGCCTACTGCATCTCGGCGTTCATGGACTGCACCATTGCCGCTTCCCGCGGTCTGGGCAAGACAGTGGTGCCCACCATCATCGTCATCCTCGGTTCCTGTGTGTTCCGGGTCATCTGGGTATATACCATCTTCGCCTACTTCCACACCATCCCGTCCCTCTACCTGCTCTACCCCTGCTCCTGGTCTCTGACCGCCATTGCAGAGATCATCTACTTCATCCATGCCTATAAAGACACCATGAAGATCTTCACCCATCCCGCCACAGCGGACGTATGATAAAACAGCAAAGGGGCCCCCTGCAATTTCCATGCAGGGGCCCCTTTTTTGTCTCTCTGATCAGACTTTCACTTCGCCGGCAAGCACCCGCTTGTAGTCCTCGTAGTTGCGGGCCAGCAGGGCAGGCGTATCCAGACCGTAGGGGCACTTTTTCTTGCACTGATTGCAGTGCAGGCAGCCTTCGATCTTCTTCATCTTGGCCTGACCTTCCGGGCTCAGGTGCTCTGCGGAGGGAGAGCGCCGGAGCAGCAGGCTCATGCGGGCACAGTTGTTGATCTCAATACCCGCCGGGCAGGGCATACAGTAGCCGCAGCCCCGGCAGAATTCGCCGCAGAGCTCCTTCCGGTCGTTGGCAATGACCGCAGACAGCTCTTCGTTCATCCGGGGCGGGTTGTCGATGTAGGAGAGGAACTCATCCAGCTCTTTCTCCCGCTGAACGCCCCAGATGGGCAGCACGCCGTCGAACTGTGCCTCAAAGGCGTAGGCGGCTGCGCTGTTGGTGATGAGGCCGCCGGACAGGCCCTTCATGGCGATGAAGCCCATATTCTTAGCCTTGCACTGCTCCACCAGTTCCAGTTCCTGTTTGCCGGAAATATAGCTGAAGGGGAACTGCAACGTCTCGTACAGGCCGCTGTCGATGGCCTCATGGGCTACCGACAGGCGGTGATTGGTGATGCCGATGTGACGGATCATCCCTTTTTGCTTTGCTTCCAGTGCGGCCTCATACAGGCCGGAGCCGTCGCCGGGCTTCGGGCAGAAGGCCGGGTTGTGGAACTGATAGAGATCGACATAATCCGTGCGCAGATTTTTGAGGGATGTGTTGAGGTCTTTCCAGAAATCCTCCGCGTTCTGCGCCGCCGTCTTGGTGGCGATATACACCTCACCGCGGATGCCGTCGAACGCCTCGCCCAGTTTCACCTCACTGTCGGTGTAGGCCCGGGCCGTATCAAAGAGGCGGATGCCCGCCCGGTACGCTTTCCGGGCCAGCGCCACTGCGTCTTCCTGCGAGATGCGCTGGATGGGCAGTGCCCCAAAGCCGTTTTTGTTCACCGTGATGCCGGTGGAACCCAGTGTGACCATATCCATTGTCCGATACCCTCCTGTTTTGACAAAATACTCTCTTCTTTTATTATAGAGCGGGCCGACAGAGGACGCAAGACAAAAAAGCCCCGGCAGGGCATCATCCTGCCGGGTAGAAAACTATAAATCAAAATCAGGAGTAGAGTTCATCCGGGCTGTTGACGATGGTGTAGTTGTTGATGTCCAGCTTGCTCTCATCTGCCTTGTCGCTCCACTCATCAACACGCGCGACCGTCTTTGTGGTTTTCCCTTCTTCCATTCCCTCGGTCACGATATAGGCCAGCTTCGCACCGTCATAGCAATATTTTTGGGTCTGCTTATAGCCATCTGCGACAGTCGTACCTTCCACCGTTCTGTACGTTTTGCCCTTATATTCCCATGTGCCGGTGGTCGTGGTCGCCGTATCATCCGTTTGCCAAGGATGACCAGAGAGTCCCTTATACGCTTTCTTGTTCTTGGGATTCACTACATAGAGATCTCCGCCCTTCCATGAAAGGTTTGCCTGCGTCTGTGTATCTGTGACCCATTCCGTATACATCCATTCGCCGTTGGTCGTCAGATACTCTGTATAGAGCCCATTATATGGCTCATCATTGACCTCGACCAGCGTTACCTTCTGTGTAAAGCTTGTAACGATTCCTGTTCCTGGCACGCTGCTGCCACCGCCGCCGCTGCATCCGGTGAGCAGAGCCATGGACATTACCGCAGCCATTACCGCCGCTGCAAGTTTCTTGAAAAGTTTCATTGTGATTCCTCCCTGTTTTTCTTGTTTTGCAGGATAATGCATTTCTGCTTCTCTCTGCACTTCAAACTATACCCCCTCCCCTGTAATATTTTGTCAACTGCATTTTTTCAATTTCAGCAATTTTTGCAAAAAGCCTGACAGATTTTCTATAAAATGACAAAAAAGACTGCCGCACCATTGAAATGCGACAGTCCTTTTCCCTATATCGTGTTTTTATTTACTGATAATCGTGGTTGAGGAACATGGCCTTGATCTGGATGATCTCGTCGTACTCCTCCTGCTCCACCTGCACGTCGGCATTGACCGCCTTCAGCCGCTCTTTCACGGCCTCGAGAGCCTCCGGCATGGTGGTGGCACGGCCTTCCTGAATGGCATCGGTCATCTGCTTGAGCACCACGGGGTGGGCATAGATGTCCGGCACCGGGAAATTTCCGCCGGGATAGGCTTTGATGTACTCTGCCATAGCGGCTTCAGCCTTATCGGCCCGCTTCATGATGGCCTTGTGGTTGTTGCGGGCGGTGGGCATCATATTATAGCTGGAGAAGAGGAAGATGGCCGCAAAGCCGAACAGAGCAAAGTAGATACCATAGTTTCCGGTGTGGTTGATGATGCACTGGATGCCGTAGGCCATCGCCACCACGCCAAACAGGCTGATGATGAGGGCCACATATTTATACACCGGCTTGCTCTGCAGCTGAGCGCGCTTCCGGCGCTCGGCGGCGCTGAGCTCTTTTGCCAGCTCCGGCTTTTTGTTCAGGTAGTCGGCAGCGCGCTTGAGCTGGCCCACGGTCTGTTCCGCTTCCTTGGAGAGCTGGGGCAGCTTGCGGGCTGCTTTCTCGGCTTTCTGGCGGGCGATCTGGGCCTCGCCGTTCTTGCTCAGGCGGGGGATCTGGGGCTGCTCTTTTGCCAGGACGTCCAGCAGGGCATCCACGTCCCGCTCATCCTTGAAGTTGCACTGTTTCTGCTTGCCGCCGTCGTACTCCACCACGAGGTAGGCCATGGAGGCGAACATTCCTTTGCCGGAGAAGCCGCCCTCGCTCATAGCCACCCGCTTGAACACCCGGCTGATGCTGCCATAGGGCAGATAATAGCGGCGGTCGATGTAAAAGCTGTTGAGGTAGAGGGCCTTTTTGCCCACGCCGCAGGGACCTATCTTTTTGCAGGCCTTCTTGTCAGCTTCCAGAGTCGCCTTGTCCAGATGGGCAAGACCCAGTTGTGCAGGATAAAAAAGCATCTGATATCCTTCTTCCTGTTTTATTATTTCTGCCCTCATTCTGCCACTCCGGGACGAAAAAAGCAAGAGGAAGTTTCAGATGACGCTCTGTTCCAGCCACCTGCCCCGGACAAAGCGGATGGCAAAGCAGAGGGAGCGGAACACCCAGTCGAGGTACATGCCCACCCAGATGCTCAGCAGGCCGCCGCCCATCCGGAGCACCCAGAAGTAGCAGAAGCCCACCCGGAACGCCCACATAGAGACGATGCTGACCGCCATGGTGAAGCTGGCGTCACCGGCTGAGCGGAGGATGTTGGGCAGGGTGAAGCTGGAGGGCCAGAAGAAGAGGGAGGCGATGTTGAAGGACATCATGACCTCCAGCGCCATGGCTGCAGCCTCCGGCGAGAGGCTGAACCAGGAGAGGGCCCAGCGGTCTGCGAAGAAGAAGGCGGAGAGGTTCATGAACCAGGCACCACAGTAGGCCACCAGAAGCAGGCGGCGGGCATACCAGACAGCCTGCTCCTTCTCTCCTGCGCCCAGACACTGGCCCACCACCGTGAGCACAGCCATGCTGACCGCCTGCGCTGGAACATTCAGGAAAGTGCTGGTGGTATTTGCCACAGCATTGGCGGCGATGGCAGCAGTGCCGAGGGTGCTGGTCAGGCTGGCCACCGACAGTTTGCCGATCTGAAACATTCCGTTCTCGATGCCTGCCGGGATGCCCACCCGGAGGATGCGCCGGATGAGTTTTCCGTCCGGCTTCAGGGCCGACAGCCCGGCGATGCGGAGCATACAATCCGGCTTTTCCAGCAGGAAGAGGACGGCGCAGCAGGCCACAGCGCGGGAGACCAGGCTTGCCAGTGCCGCGCCCATGACGCCCATGCCGAAGCCAAAGATGAGGATGGCGTTGCCGCCGATGTTGACCACATTCATCACAAGACTGGACAGCATGCTGATCTTGCTGTTGCCCTGCGCCCGGAACAGGGCCGCACCGGCATTATACAGGCCGATGAAGGGGTAGCTCAGGGCCGACAGCAGGAAATATGTCTCGGCGTACTTCATGACATCGGCATCGATGGAGCCGAAGATGCCCCGCAGAATGCCGTGACGGCCCACCACGACCACAGCCGCCACCACCAGACTGAAGCTGGACATGATGAACATGATCTGCGCCGCAGCCGCCCGGGCATTGTGCTCTTCCCGGTGGCCGATGTACTGGCTGGCCACCACCGCACCGCCGGTGGCGAGGGCCGTCATAATCTGTATCATCAGGGTGTTGAAGGTGTCCACAAGGCTCACACCCGACACGGCTGCCTCACCGACGGAAGACACCATCAGGGTATCGGCAAGGCCGATGGTCACGCTGAGGGCCTGTTCTGCAATGAGCGGCAGCAGCAGCGCCACCAGCTGCTGCCGGGTAAACAATGGCTTCGACTCAAATTTTGTGCTCGTCATTCGCTCCTCCAAAAAGACTTTTCAGGGCTTGTTTGCAAACATGCTTTTATGATACAGCGCACTCACCCAAAACTCAAGAGATGTATACAAGTTTCTCGCAAAATTTTAAGGAAACAAGCCCCTCTGCGCTACTTTACCCTCTCTCCATCTTGTGTTACAATGAAAGTTACCAGAGAGCGCCGCCTCCCTCCCGCCGCCGTGCAGGGGCAGCGGAAACAACGAAAGCCCGCCCTCTGGCTGATTTTATAACAAACACAAAATGATAAGAAGGAACACCCAGAGACCCACAAGGGGGAAGGAATCTATGCCAAAGACAGCTCACAAAGTCGTGGTCATCGGGCACCGCAACCCGGACACCGACTCCATCTGCTC
>DCCL01000114.1 GCA_002313795.1 Faecalibacterium prausnitzii | reverse complement strand
AGCAGCTTCTTGCTCTCCTTCAGGTTCTCGCAGGCGCGGACTTCGGCCACACGCAGCTCCACCTTGCAGAAGTCATCGTAGCTGATCTCAGGCTCGTGGGTGAAGTCCACATTGCTCTCCTCAGCGGGGGCAGCGGCCTTCTTCTCTGCCTCTTCCTTGGCCTTCTTGGCGGCTTCGGCGGCAGCCTTCCGCTTCTCGTCCTCTTCCTTCAGGTGTGCGATCTCCTTTGCCACGTCGATGCGGGGGAACAGAGCATCGCCCTTGTGGACGGTGTAGCTCTCCTGTGCGCCGTAGGCGGCCTTGTTCAGGTCGATGTCGGCAGTGGTCAGACCCAGCTGTTCCATCATCTTGGGAGCGGTGGAGGGCAGGTAGGCGTTCAGCAGGATGCCGCAGACGCGCAGAGCCTCGCACAGGTGGTAGAGCACGCTCTCCAGACGGGCCTTGTTGGCCTCGTCCTTGGCCAGTGCCCAGGGAGCAGTCTCGTCGATATACTTGTTGGCGCGCTGGATGACGGCGAAGATCTCCATCAGGGCCTGGGGGATGGTCAGGCTGTCCATGTCGGCAGTGACCTTGCCCAGCAGCTCGCTGGTCATGGTCTCCAGCTCGGTGTCGATGGCCTCAGTGCCTGCCACCTTGTGGACGGTGCCGCCGAAATACTTCTCGCACATGGCGACGGTGCGGCTCAGCAGGTTGCCCAGGTCGTTGGCCAGGTCGCTGTTGATGCGGTTGATGAGGGCCTCGTTGGTGAACATGCCATCGTTGCCGAAGGGGATCTCACGCAGCAGGAAGTAGCGGATGGCGTCCACGCCGTAGCGCTCGCAGAGGATGACGGGGTCAACGACGTTGCCCACAGACTTGGACATCTTGCCGCCGTTCATCAGCAGCCAGCCGTGGCCGAACACGCGCTTGGGCAGGGGCAGGTCGAGGGCCATCAGCATGGCAGGCCAGAGGATGGTGTGGAAGCGGAGGATCTCCTTGCCCACCATGTGCAGGTCAGCCGGCCAGAACTTGTCGTAGTCGTGATACTTCTCGTTGCCGTAGCCCAGAGCGGAGATATAGTTGCTCAGAGCATCGACCCAGACATACATGGTGTGCTTGGGGTCGAAGGGAACGGGAATGCCCCACTTGACGGAGGTACGGGAGACGCAGGTGTCCTGCAGGCCCTGTTTGATGAAGGCGATCATCTCGTTCTTCCGGCTCTCGGGCTGGATGAACTGAGGGTTCTCTTCGTAGAGCTTCAGCAGACGGTCGGCATACTTGCCGGTCTTGAAGAAGTAAGCTTCCTCGTGGGCCTCGTAGACCTCGCGGCCGCACTCGGGGCACTTGCCGTCCACCAGCTGGCTGTCGGTCCAGAAGCTCTCGCAGGGCTTGCAGTAGTGGCCGGTGTACTCACCCTTGTAGATGTCGCCCTGCTCGTACAGCTTGGTGAAAATCTTCTGGCAGGACTCCATGTGGTAGTCGTCGGTGGTGCGGATGAAGCGGTCATAGCTGATGTCCATCAGCTTCCACAGATCCTTGACGGAGGCGACGATCTTGTCCACGTACTCCTTGGGGGTCACGCCGGCGTCGGCGGCCTTGTCCTGGATCTTCTGGCCGTGCTCGTCGGTGCCGGTCAGGAACATGACGTCGTAGCCCTGCATCCGCTTGAAGCGTGCCAGTGCATCGCAGGCCACGGTGGTGTAGCTGTGGCCGATGTGCAGCTTGTCGCTGGGGTAATAGATCGGTGTGGTGATGTAGAATGTCTTGTGCTCGCTCATGAAAACGATTCTTCCTTTCTTTTGGCGCTCAGAACGAAAAACGCCCCCGCCCTGCCGGATGACCGGCCAAGGACGAGAGCGTATAACTTCCGTGGTACCACCTTGTTTCGCTGTGTCCTTGCGGGCGCAGCCTTCTGCCGGAAAACTCCGGCACCGCGCAGTAACGGGCGCACCCGTCGCAGGCTAACGATTCACCCGCGCGGCTCCGAGACCATCTTCCGCTCCGCGCGGCCTGCCCGGTTCCATCCTTCGGGCTTTCTGTCAGGCGCAGACAAAGCGTACTCTTCTCTTCACAGCCAGTTTACATATATACTTAATATACGCAAAATCGGCGGGTTTGTCAATAAAAATGTGTCAGACCTCGTAATCCATGCAGACGCGGTTCTTATAATAGGGGCGCACCTTGCTGTCGGCCACGGCCACATGAGCCGGGTGCTTGGAGTAGCCCTTGAGTGCTTCGGCGGACTCAAAGGTGGTGTCCAGCATCAGGTCTGCATTGGAAGAGGGCAGGCCGTTGATGTTGACATGGATCTCGACAAGGCCGGGGATCTGGCCTGCCAGGCCCTCAAGACCAGCCTTGATGCCGGCTTTGATCTCAGCTTTTTCGGCGTCGGAAAGCTCATCTTTGAGCTGCCAGAGAATGATGTGCTTGACCATAATAGTTTCCTCCCATTGATGACAGAATGGATCGTTACGCCTATTGTAACATCTGCGGAAACGCTCTGCAAGAGATTTTGTTGTCAAAGAGGGAGAAGGGTGCTATAATGGAGAAAAAGCAGGGGGGAACAGCGGCTTTGTTCTGCTGTTCTGCCTGACCGGAGAGGAGAAAAAACGATGAAAAAACATCTGAGTCATCTTGCCGCTGCTCTGGCAGCTACCATGCTGTTTGGCGCAGCAGTCGGCCCCCTGAGCGCTGCCGCAGCAACGCCCGCCGTCTATGAGGAGCCTGCCGCATCGGTGGTGCTGGAAGAGGAGAACGCCCCGAACCAGAACAACCGGCGCAGCGCTCTGAACACCACCAGCCTGCGGCTGGCCATTGAGTACAATGTGCCCAACCCCAAGTTTCAGCTGTATCTGTCCACCGCTTCAGCCCGTGACAGCGTGTACCAGTGGTACAGCTCCAACCCCAGTGTGGCGACCGTCGATAACAACGGCCTTGTCACCGCAGTGTCTACGGGCAGTGCGATCATCTATGCCAATACCTATTACACCGGTACCCTGCAGTGCGCTGTGACGGTGACTTCCAACATCGGCAAAGTGACCCTGACCCAGAGCGAGATGTCTCTGGAGGGCATTGGCGGCACTGGCCGACTGGGCGCTTCGGTCGCAGCAGTAAATGGCAGCAGTGTCCCCATCACTTGGACCAGCAGCAACCCCTCCGCCGCAACGGTGGATGGAAACGGTGTCGTTACCGCTGTGGGCAACGGTGAGGCTACCATCACGGCAACGGCTGCTACCGGTCGCAGCGCATCCTGCAAGGTCTACACCGGCACCCGTGTAGCAGAGCTGCGGGCACAGAGAGAACAGGACAAGCGGGAAATGGACCAGATGGGCTGGCTCATCCTGGGCGGCTTCGTTGTTCTGGCCGGCGGTCTGACTCTGGCTGCGATGGGAGGCAACTGATCTGCTGACGTTGTACCTGTAAGAAATAAGAAAAGGCTGCTGTGGATGGCACCATCCACAGCAGCCTTTTTGTTATGAAGTTTTATACGCCGGAAGCACCGTAGTTTGCCAGCACACGGGCCGAAGGATCGTTGACGTTGCAGCCCGGCCATGCCTTGTTGGGCATCCAGAAGTCCACGATGGTACGGCTCTGGTCGTGGTAGTATTTCTCGAAGATCTCCCGGTAGAACAGGCTCTCCTTGGTGAAGGGCATACAATGGGCCGAATAGTTTGCCCGGCGGATCTGAAATTCTTCGTCGGTGTAGAGGCTCTCAGCATACTCCTTGATGTCATCCACCATGCTGTGGCCCACAGCGTCGGAGAAGGCAGCCTTTTCACGCCAGAGGATCTCCGGCGGCAGCCAGTCGCCCTCGAATGCCTTGCGCAGCAGGTACTTGCCCTTGCCGTAGCTGTTCAGCTTCTTCTCGGGGTCGATGGCCATGACGTAGCGGACGAAATCCAGGTCGCCGAAAGGCACGCGGGCTTCGATGCTGTTGGCGGAGATGCAGCGGTCGGCACGGAGCACATCGTACATATACAGCTCCCGGATGCGCTTCTGGCTCTCCTGCTGGAAGGCGTCGGCGGTGGGGGCGTAGTCGGTGTATTTATAGCCGAACAGCTCGTCGGAAATTTCACCGGTCAGCAGCACCCGGACGTCGGTCTGCTCGTGGATGGCCTTGCAGAGCAGATACATGCCCATGCTGGCGCGGATGGTGGTGATATCCCAGGTGCCCAGAAGCCGGATGACCTCTTCCAGACTGTTGATGACCATATCCCGGTTGATGATGACCTCGTGATGCTCGCTGCCCAGATACTCGGCAGTTTGGCGGGCATATTTCAGATCGATGGCGTCGGTATCCATGCCGATGGCAAAGGTGCGGATGGGCTTGCCCAGTTTCTTGGCGGCGATGGAGCAGACCAGCGAGGAATCCAGACCGCCCGAGAGCAGGAAGCCCACGGGGGCATCGGCGTCCAGACGCTTTTCCACACCGGCGATGAGCTTTTCCCGGATGTTTTTCAGGGTCGTCTCCATGTCGTCTTCCATGGGGGCAGGCACATCGGCGATGTCCTCATAGCGGACGAAGCGGCCATCGCAGTAGTAGCTGCCGATGGGGAAGGGACGGATGTCATCGCACCAGCCGATGAGGTTCTGCATCTCGGAGGCAAATGCGATCTTGTGGCTGGACTTGGAATAGCCGTAGAAGAGCGGGCGGATGCCGATGGGGTC
>DCCL01000145.1:10069-10675 GCA_002313795.1 Faecalibacterium prausnitzii | reverse complement strand
GGGTGCTCCGCTGTGACGCCGAAAGTGCGGCCATCCTCACGTCGAAGGGGCAGCTTGAGCTGACCGGCGCAGAGCTCAGCGTCACCAGCCTTGACCTGGACAAGGGCGAAGTAAAGCTCACGGGCCGGGTGGACACGCTGGGGTATACAGCGGAGCATACGCCCGGCGGTTTCCTGCGCTGCCTTGTCCGGTGACGCTGACTTCCCTCCCGCCCGGTGCGGTGGTGCAGGAGATGGCGTCCTGTGCGGTGCTGGGGACTGTGCTGGGCACGGCGCGGGCCCTTCTGCCCACCCGGGGCCGGGCGGCCTTTCTGCCGGATGTGCTTTTTGTGGGCAGTGTGCTGCTGGCTCTTCAGAGTTATGCGGTCAGCCAGAGCCAGGCCGGACAGCTACGGGGCTATATGGCACTGGCGGCATTCTGCGCCGCCGGTCTGGCTCAGAAGCTGCTCCGTCCGGTGTTTGCCGGGATAGAGGGACTTCTGGGGCGGTTCCTGCTGCTGCCGGTGCATTTCGTGGTGTGTTGCACCGCTCCGCTGCGGGCGGCTCACCGAGCGGCCAAAGTACGGCGGAGCGAAAAAAGACTTGCAAAAAAACAGAAAAAGAACTT
>DCCL01000145.1:0-10012 GCA_002313795.1 Faecalibacterium prausnitzii | reverse complement strand
ATGTTGTATAATTCAAACGTATCAAAGTAAGAGTACAGGCGCAATGGGCCTGCTGTTGAAAACGGGGGCACTGTGTTATGACAAATCCGGCACGAAGAAAGCAGAAGAGAAAGTCGCTGGTGGGCGCTGCCCTCAAGCTGCTTTTCCTGCTGCTTCTGCTGAGTATGCTGGCGGCTTATATCGCAAATCAGGTGGCCATCAGCTCCAAGAAAGCGGAGCTTGAAACACTGAACGAGCAGATCGAGCAGCAGAAAACGCAGAACGAAGAGATGCAGCGCATCCTCAGTGGTGATTCGGATGAAGTGACCGAGTGGGTCGCCCGGGATTCTTACAACTATGCGGCGGCCAATGAGCGCATCTTTGTGGATGTGACGGGCAACTGATGCCGCGCCCCGGTCGGCTTGCGGCCACAAGGGGGAACAAACACTGGAAAACAAGGAGTATTGAGTTTTGGCAATTGAGGTAGGGAACGTATTTGAGGGTCGTGTCACCGGCGTAAAGCCGTTTGGCGCATTTGTGGCGCTGCCGGAAGGCCGTACGGGCATGGTTCATATTTCCGAAGTGTCCAACGAGTTTGTGCAGGACATTGCAGCGGTGGTGCACGACGGAGATATCGTCAAGGTGCAGGTCATCAATGTTGCACCGGACGGCAAGATCGCACTGTCCATGAAGCGTCTGCTGCCTGCACCTCCGCGCCCCGCACGCGAAGGCCGGGGCCCTCGGCCGGGTGCTCCCCGCGGTGAGGGTTCTCACGGCGGACATTTTGGTGCAGGCCGCGGCGGCGCAGGCCGTCCCCCGCGTGAGGGCGGACGCGGCCCGGCCCGGGACTCTGCACCCCGTGTGTGGCAGCCCAAGGCACCTGTCCGTTCGGACAACATGAGCTTTGAGGACATGATGAGCCGCTTCAAGAGCCAGAGCGAGGAGAAGATGGCTGACCTCGACCACGAGACCAACAACCGCCGGGGCGGCGGCTATGCTCCCCGTGGACGTCGTGGCAGCCGCTGAGCGTCCCCACAAGACGAAGAAGCTTTGGGCCTGCCCCCCAGCGGGGCGGGCCTGTTTTTTGGTATGGCCCTGCCATGCCCTACAGGAAAGGAAACCACAATGCCTGCAAAATTTGAACTCATCGCCCCCTGCTTTTTCGGGTGCGAGTCTACGGCCAACTTTGAGCTGCGCCGCATCGGTGCAGAGGATATCCGGGTCAGCGACGGCCGTCTGACCTTCAGGGGCGGCGCGGATATGATCGCCGCAGCCAACCTCAACCTGCGCACCGTGGAGCGTGTGATGCTGCTCCTCAACACCTATCCGGCCTCCACCTTCGATGAGCTGTTCGACGGCGTCTACTCCATCCCCTGGGAGGAGCTGCTGCCCGCCGATGCGGCATTCCCTGTCACCGGCTCTTCCCTGAACAGCCAGCTGTCCAGCGTGCCGGCCTGCCAGAGCATCATCAAGAAGGCTGTGGTCAAGCGCCTGATGTTCGGCCACCGCACCTCCAGCCTGCCCGAGACCGGCGCAGAGTATAAGATTCGGTTCATGCTCCGTAAGAACGTCTGCGAGATCATGCTGGATACCACCGGCGACGGCCTGCATAAGCGGGGCTACCGCCGCAACTCCATGGAAGCTCCCATCCGGGAGACGCTGGCCGCGACCATTGCCGACCTGGGCCGCGTCCGCCGGGACAGCTTGGTGGAAGACCCCTTCTGCGGCAGCGGCACCCTGCTCATTGAGGCCGCTCAGAAGGCCATGAACATCGCCCCCGGCCTCAAGCGCCGCTTTGCTGCCGAGCGCTACAGCTTCGTGCCCGCATCTGTCTGGGCAGAGCAGCGCCAGAAGGCTCTGGCAGAGTCCAAGCTGGATGTGGGCTTTGAGGCTTTCGGCTATGATATCGACCCCGCTGCCGTGGCTCTGGCCAACTCCAACGCCAAACTGGCCGGTGTAGAGAAGCGCTGCCACTTTGAGGTGGCTGACGTGGCCGACTTCGCAGCAAAGAGCGAGGCCATCGTCCTGACCAATCCTCCCTACGGTGAGCGGATGAGCACCATTGAGGGAGCTGCAAAGCTGGCCCATACCCTTGGCCAGCAGATGGAGGCACACCCCTGCGCAGGTGTTTATGCCATCACCGCCGATATGGATTTCGAGCACCATTACGGCAAGCGGGCCAACAAGCGCCGCAAGATGTACAACGGCATGATCCCCTGCCAGCTGTATATGTACTATAACGCCCCCAAGTTTGAGCAGAACCGTCCGGCAAAGCCCATGCCCAAGAGCGGATTTGACGGAAAGCGCACTCATCCTGCCGGAGAAAAGCGTTTCGAAAAGAAATAATTTATCTCAAAAAGCTGTACTGAAATCGATTCCAGTACAGCTTTTTTTGTAAAAATTCATGAAACAACGGTTGAACGCTGACGAAAAATAGATTATACTATAAAATGTCGGTTTGGCTGCAAGGACAGCGTCGCCGGTGTGCATATCGCAGGGATGCCCTTTGGCAGGCACTGTTTTTGACTGCGATAAATGTTGAGAGGCGGAGAGAGTCCTCCGCCGGAAAGCCTGTGCCCGCAGCCGCTGCGGTGTGCAGCAGCGGGAAGGGAATGACCTGAATGAAAGGACGTATGCGGCCTTATCTGCCGGAGCTGACCATCCGGGATTACAACACCTATGAGTGGTATCTGCGGGGCGTCCGCCGCCAGCTCTACACCACCTATGGGCTGTATTCCTGCTACGGTCTGCGCTATAATGGTGTGCTGTTTGCCCTGCTGGCAGACAGTCTGGCAGGACGTCCGGCCACCTGCAAAAAAATGCGGATGCCCGGCACCCTGCTCTGGCAGCAGATGATGTGCCAGACGCAGGGCATCCGGCTGGCTGCGCAGGTGGAAGTGCTGCTCAGCTGGCACCGGCTGCAGGATGCCCAGTGGGCCGACCTGCCCCCGAAAAAGAAGCTGCGCCGGATGGCAAACTTCGTCCTGCTGCGGGGAGCCTATAAAAAGGCAGCGGCCGAGAATCCTGCACTGGAGCGCATTTTTGTGCAGGAGCGGGATCAGGCCAATGTCCAGATGACCCTGAACGCCAAAAACTATCTGCTGGCCGCAGAACCTAAGGGAAACCTCTACGGTGCGCTCTATTCGGTGCTGGCCACCGATGACCCCAATCAGCGTAAGAGCATGCACTATATCGGCAGCTGCATCGGCCGGGCAGCTTATCTGCTGGATAAGGCGGAGAGCTTCGTTCGGGATAAGGTCAAGGGCCGGTACAATGTGTTTCTGGTCAATGGCATCACGGACCGGAAAACGGCCCGGGAAAATGCGCAGCGGCAGGCACTGGCCATGGCCAATGACCTTGTCCGCGCATACGGGATGCTGGATATCAAGCTCTACCGCACCCTGCTGGATAACATTATGATTTTGGGCTTCCGCCATGCCGTAGACCCGCTGGATGCGGAGAACCAGCCTGTGAGCTGGGAGATGCCGTGAAGGGCCGCAGGAGCAAAAGCTGGGCCATGGCCTACTGCGGTATGGCCGCAGCGCTCAGCGTGGCCCTGATGCTTCTGGGAGCGGTCATCCCCATTGCTATGTACATCGCCCCGGCGGTGGCAAGTTTCCTCATCGCTACGGTCTGCATGGAATGCGGCAAGACCATGGCTCTGACGGCCTACGGCGCGGTGAGCCTGCTGGGAATCCTCTTCGTGCCGGATAAAGAGGTCGTTCTGACGTTCGTGTTCCTGCTGGGCTATTATCCGCTGGTAAAGCCCTATTTTGAAAAGATACATCCGCCTCTGCTGCGGGGCGTCTGCAAGCTGCTGCTCTGCAACGGCGGTGTGCTGGTGATGTATGGGCTGATCCTTCTGCTCATCCCGGCGGGCAGTATCGCGCAGGAGATGCGCACCACGGCGCTGGTGGTCTCGCTGGCAACGCTGGCGATGGGCAATGTGGCGTTCCTGCTCTACGACCGGGCACTCCACAATATGCTGATGGTTTATCGGCTGGTCTGGCAACCCAAGCTCCATAAAATGCTTGGCATGCATTGACGCCGGAGACATTTTATGGTATAAATAAAGCCGACCTTTTCCGTCTGTTTCTGACAGCTCCCATAAAAGGGGGCTGTTTTGTTTCAGCGAAAATTCAAAAGGGATGAAAGAGGGAAGGACTCACTTTTATCGCAAGTCAAAAAATTAGTGCAACATTGAAACAGCATATTTGCGATATGCAATTCAACGTTGCTGCTGTTGCATTAAAAAAGTTGAATTGCTATAGTTGACGAAAAGCGCCGGGCCACGCGGGTGACAGCTGTGAGGGTGACGAGGAGAGGGATCATCGAAATTTTCGGCGGGTGTTCCTCCGGTTGATGAACAGGCTTATACCAGCCGTAGAGAAGGGCAAAAAACGGCAGCAATACCGTAACAGAACCCTTTCAAAGAAAGCCATACGAAAACATATTATTTCTTAAGAGGCTGACAGTTGTTGTGCGCTTTTTTCTGCGCCGGGCTGTCGGCATGGAGGTGTTTTGTATGTGTGGCATTGTAGGTTATGTTGGCAGACGCAACGCACAGGAAGTGCTGCTGAACGGACTGGAAAAGCTGGAATATCGTGGTTATGATTCCGCCGGCGTCGCACTGGCGCTGGATGGCGGCATCCGGGTGGTCAAGAGCAAGGGCCGTCTGGCAGTGCTGCGGGAAAAGCTGAAGGAAGCAGCCCTTCCGGAGAGCTTCTGCGGCATCGGCCATACCCGCTGGGCCACCCATGGCGAACCCAGCGACGTCAATAGTCATCCCCATTCTACCCCCCGCGTGAGCATCGTTCATAACGGTATCATCGAGAATTACGGCCCCCTGAAGGAGAGCCTGATGGCACAGGGCGTCACCTTTGAGAGCGAGACGGACACGGAAGTGCTGGTCAAACTCATCGACCACTTCTGCTGTGCTCAGCCCAGGGTCAGCCCGCTGACTGCTTTACGGGAAGCGTTGGCTATGGTGCGGGGCAGCTACGCTCTGGGCGTTCTCTTCCGGGAGGAGCCGGACACCATCTACGCCTGCAAGAAGGAGAGCCCCCTCATCGTGGGCTGGGGCGAGGGAGAAAACTTCATCGCCTCGGATATCCCGGCCCTGCTGAAATATACCCGCCGCTACAGCGTGCTGGAAGAGGGCGATATGGCCGTCGTCAAGGCCGATGGCATCCAGTTCTATGATGCCTACGGCCAGCCGGTGGAGCGGGAGATCCTGACCGCCAGCTGGGATGAGGAAGCAGCAGAGAAGGGCGGCTTCCCTCACTTCATGCTGAAAGAGATCCATGAGCAGCCCGCGGCCATCACGGCCACCGTCAGCCCCCGCGTGGAGGACGGCATGCCCGATCTCCGCATCCCGGAACTGACCGACGAGCGGCTGCGGAAGATCAAGACCATCCATCTGGTGGGCTGCGGTACGGCCATGCATGCCGGTATGGTGGGCAAGACCGCCATCGAGCGGCTGGCCCGCGTCCCGGCCGAGGTGGATATCGCCAGCGAGTTCCGCTATCGTGACCCCATCCTCGACCCGGAAGACCTGGTCATCATCATCAGCCAGTCCGGTGAGACCAGCGATACGCTGGCAGCTCTCCGCCTGGCAAAGAGCCGCGGCGTGCCGGTGTTGGCCATCGTCAACGTGGTGGGCAGCTCCATTGCCCGGGCGGCAGATTACGTCCTCTACACCTACGCAGGCCCGGAGATCGCAGTGGCCTCCACCAAAGCCTATATGGTGCAGCTCTGCACCCTGTATCTCTTTGCCTTCCGTCTGGCTTATGCCAAGGGAAAGCTCAGCGAAGGGGAGGCAAAGCGCCTGACGGCTGAGCTGCTGCGGGCCGGTGAGGTCATCAAGCCCCGTCTGGATGACTGCGAGCAGATCAAATACCTTGCCAGCCGGTTCGTCAACACTCAGAGCTGCTTCTTCATTGGCCGCGGCTTTGACTACGCCCTTTCGCTGGAAGGCAGCCTGAAGCTCAAGGAGATCAGCTACGTCCACTCGGACGCCTACGCTGCCGGTGAACTGAAGCACGGCACCATCAGCCTCATCACCGATGGTGTGCCGGTCATTGCACTGGCAACACAGGAGCAGGTCTACGAAAAGACCATCTCCAACGCCAAGGAGACCAAGAGCCGTGGGGCAAGGGTCATCCTCTTTACCACGAAAGATGCCGAGGTGCCCGATGGCGTGGCCGACTATGTGGTGCGTCTGGATGAGTATGAGCAGATCCTGATGCCGCTGCAGCTCATCGTGCCGCTGCAGCTCTTCGCCTACTATATGGCGGTCCTGCGCGGCTGCGACGTCGATAAGCCCCGCAACCTGGCCAAGAGTGTGACAGTGGAATAAAACAGAAAACAACAGCAGCGGCTGTCGTGAGCATGAAAAGCCCACAGCAGCCGCTGCTGTTGTTTTGTATTATAGAAGAGCTTACCAGAACCAGTAGCGCTTCTTGATGGCGATGTAGGCGATGATGATGCCTACGATGACCACACCACCCAGAATGAAGAAGGTGGGGTCAACATGGACGAAGCGGAGATTCTGAGTGGTGAGCAGGTACTCACCTGCAGTGTCAGCAGAGAGAACGCCGTCCTTGTAGCAGTTCAGGAACTGCCACTTGCCCTTGACCGCATTGTGCAGATACACCCGGGTGTAGGCTGCATTGTCGCCGGTCAGTTCGATGTTCACGGTGCCGGGAAGAGTCTCGCCGCCGTTGAGGGTGAAAGTGACGCCGTACTCTGAGGGAGCAAAGCTCAGAGCCGTGCTCACCGGTGCAGTGGTGCTCTTTACATCAGCGCCAGAGATGCGGAGCGTGTAGTCGCTGGCCTCGACAGCCAGAGTCTTGCCACTCAGACGCAGGGCGTTGAGCATATCGCTGGTGACGACAGGCACCTGACTCTGGGGGAAGGTGATCTCGTCGCCCTCAGCGGTCTGGATGGCTTCCACGATGGGGTCGGTATCGACCTCACCGCCGTTCTCGCTGCCGTCGCCGCTGCTGCTGCCGTCCGAATAGGAGGCGCTGCGGTTGACGATAACGGTCACAGAAGCAGATGCGGTGCCGTTGGACACGATGACCGAGGTGGCGCCGGTGCCCACAGCCGTGATGACACCCTTGCCGTTCACGGTGGCGACTTTGGTATCCCCCGACTTGAAGGTCAGGGACTGGGATGCAGAAGAGGGAGTCACCTTGCCGGTGATGGTGCGGCTTGCACCGGGCTTGAGCACCACATAGCTGGTGTTCAGGCTCAGGGATTCGTTGGTCTTGGTGTCGGTGCTTACCACCTTGATGTCGGCCGATGCGGTCACATCGCCGCAGGTGGCAGTAATGGTGGCCGTACCGGGGGCAACGCCGGTGACTTTGCCGAAATTGTTCACGGTAGCCACAGCCTCGTTGGAGGAGCTGAGGGTCACATTGGCGTAGTTGGAAGCGCTGCTGGGCAGGACGGCCAAAGACAGGCTGGTGGTATCGCCCACACCGATGGTGTTGGAGGCCAGCGTGATGTCCATCTCTGTGACGACCATGGAGGCGTCCAGCTCGGTGGTGATGGTGTAGACGCAGCTCACATTGCCAGCGGTGGCTGTGATGTGCGCTGTGCCAAGGCCCACGGCCTGTGCAGCGCCTTCGGACGTCATTGAGATGATGTTGGAGTTATCCGAGACAAAGCTCACAGAGGCGCTCTGAGCAGCTTTCTCGGGCAGGATGACAGGGGAGAGCTGCTGCGCAGTGCCCACTGTCATGGTGGAAGCATAGTCGCCGGTCTCGATGCTTTCCACCTCCACGGCAGACCAGGGGAACGTGATGGCAGCCGGTGCAGTCAAAGGACTGGCTGCGGTGGCCGGCAGCGCAGTGCCTGCGGCCAGCAGACCCAGCACAGCGGCACCTGCCGCCAGCATTTTCAGGTTCAGTTTCATTCTTCATACCTCTTTGGGCGTTGGTCGCGGACGGTTTAGCGGAACAGAACGCCCAGAGCTTCCATCGCGTATTCGAAATAGGTGAGCTTGTCGTACTCCACACGGGCGGTGACGCTCATGCCGTTGGACAGGTCGACCTTGTCGCCGCTGTTGCTGATGACATAGGAGCCGTCTGGGGTAATGGTCATCTTGTAGTAGGAACCGGAGCTGCTGGAGGTCACATCGCTGTCGATGGAGGTCACAGTGCCGGTCAGTGTGCCGTAAGAATACTCCGAAAGGCCGGTGATGGCGATCTTGCAGGGGTCGCCCACATGGATGAGGGGTCGGTCATTGAGGGTGACATAGGCCACCACTTCCATGTCGCTGTTCTCGCTGGCCACCGTTGCC
The DNA here is from genome assembly GCA_002313795.1 of Faecalibacterium prausnitzii. Classification (GTDB taxonomy): domain Bacteria; phylum Bacillota; class Clostridia; order Oscillospirales; family Ruminococcaceae; genus Faecalibacterium; species Faecalibacterium prausnitzii_L. The sequence continues at coordinate 1,725 of DCCL01000145.1, read as the reverse complement.
AGCGGGGTGCCGGCGCTGAGCACCATGCCCACCTTGTAGGGCGTGTCCATATGGATGACGCCGGAGGTGGGTGCGTAGATGTAATAATCGTTGGCACCGGCATTCAGGGCATCCAGCTGGCTCTGCAGGTTGTCAATATTGCTCTGCACGCTGGTCAGATTGGCAGAGATGGACTGCAGGGTAGAGTAGTAGAGGGACTCCACTTCGCTCTGGCTCTGCTCCATCAGGGTCTTGATCTGCTCGTCGGTGTAGCCTGCGGCCTGATAGGGGGCAGCGTCAAAGGCCTTCTGAGCCACCTGGCTCTTGTAGGTCTCGTACTGGTAGTAGTAGGGCTGGTCATCGCTGTCCGTCTCGCTGAAGTAGTTCTTGTCATCCTGGATGGACTTGACCAGCTTTTCGTACTGGCTCTTCTGCTTTTTGTAGATGGCCAGCTGGCTCTCCAGACTGTCCTGCTGCATGTCAAGGTCAGTGCTCTTGATGTGGGCGATGAGGTCGCCCTCATTGACATAGGAGCCCTCGGAGATGTTCAGTTCGGTGATGGAGCCGGAGTAGCTGGACATGATATAGGTCTTGTTTGCAGCCTGTACCGTGCCGCTGGACTGGCTGACATAGGTGCGGTAGTTCTTGGTGCTCCACACCACGAGGAAAACCATCAGGGCAGCCGTCAGGAGGACAAGCGCATAGCCGAAAGGCGGCAGCTTCTTCTCCATCATGATGCGGCGGTCCTGCAGCTCGGTGATGTCGCGGATGGTCGTCGTCATAATTACTTCGTCTCCATAAAGGTATCAACAATGCCCTCGTCCTCATCCTGATTGACAAAGACGGTATAGACATTGCCGGTCATCTCAAGCTCATGCTCAAAGGCAAAGATGTTCAGCTTTTGCACAGCAAGGCCGCTCTGGCTCATGGGGCCGACGTAGTGGGCGTAGAGGCAGTTGCGCACCCGCAGAACAGCGTCCATGGAATAGCCTGGCTCCATCCGGGGAATAAGCTGAGTGGCCTGCTGCATCATGTAGATCTCAGCATCGGGGTTGGGGCCGCCGGACATCTTGACGCACTGGATGATGGGGCCCAGAGGCTGAGCGCCATTGCTCTTGATGAAGTTTTGCATCTGGGTCAGCACGATGTTCATGTTGTTGAACTCTTCGGGCTGGACACGGCGGCTGACCACATTGGTCAGCTTGAGGGTCTTATTTTCTGCGGTCTGGATCTCTCTCATGATATTCTTCCACCTTTCGGTTTTGTTGTTTGTCAGTTGCTTGTAATAGGCAATAGCCCTCTCAGTCACAGCTGCGCTGTGCCAGCTCCCCCAAAGGGGGAGCCACTGGCGAGCCGGGAGACTCTGAGCTGTCCGCTGAAAGTGTGAGATCACTTGAAATAGCGGGCTTCGCTGTCTGGGACAGCCGTTTCTGAACCGGCTCACATATACGACACTGTATTACGGTATCAAGGAGGGAACAGACGGTACTGAAACTGACCTCAATATCGTGATTTGAAATTCGGAAGACCTCAAGACCATAGGCACGCAGATGTTCATCACGTTTTGCATCATGCAGAAGAGAATCTTCATGCATATGGATGGGGCCATCCAGTTCAATTACCAGTTTGGCCTTTGCACAATAAAAATCTACGACATAGGATTCAATGATGCGCTGCTTATAAATCTTGACCGGATAATCTTTTAAAAAGACATACCAGAGTTTGCGCTCCTGCGGGGTCATGCTG
>DCCL01000222.1 GCA_002313795.1 Faecalibacterium prausnitzii | reverse complement strand
CGTGTCTCAGGGTGGAGCAGGTAGTGGTCTTTGCTGTGCTCATAGTACTCCCAAGGCGAAGCGTCAGTGTACTTGTCTCCCAGATAGATCTGGCTGGCCGCCACCCGGTCACAGACCATCTCGCAGACATACCGCAGGGGGATCTTCATACCGGTGAGCCCCGACTTGGTGGTGCTGTAATCGATCCAGTATTCCAGATGATGCTTGTTCCGGCCCTTGTGGTGGAGCCACGCCGAGGTATAGCCTTTTGCCTCCCGCTCTGCCTCATTGGGGCTGTGGTCGCCCTGATAGTAGATACAGCCGGGGATGAACTCCGTGGGGCTGTACTTGCTCAGGTCGTGGGCAAGGCCCTGCTCATAGAGCCCGCAGGCAAAGCAGTATTTCATCACCAGCAGCTTATGCCGGGTGATGGTCTCAAAATGGCCTTTGATGTTCATATACCGTTCTTCCTCCGCATCTTCCAAAGCTGTGCTCCCCTCCGGGGAAAGACTTTCATCAGCTCCGCCACCGCACTGTAATGCGGCCCTCTTTCAGGTTCCGCAGGTCGTCGCTCTCCGAGAAGTCTTCCCGGTCACGGGTCAGGCTGGGATTATAATAAGGATCGTCCAGAATGCCGGCCTTGCCGTGGACATCATACAGCCGCTGCTGTTCTGCCGCAAAGCGGGCCGCTTTCACCGGGTCTTTCTCATCGCCGCCCCGGCTCTTGCTCTCGTAGTGGGTGAGCTGAGCGTATGGCGTCCAAGCGATGCGGTATCCCTTGTCCCGCACCCGCAGGCAGAAGTCCACATCGTTGAAGGCCACGGCGAACTTTTCATCCAGACCGCCCACTTCGTCCCAGACGCTGGTCTTCACCAGCAGGCAGGCACCGGTGACGGCAGAGAAGTCCTGCACCGTGGCGGCGCGGAACATATAGCCGCTGCCGCCCGCCTTCTTATACTTGTGGCTGTGGCCGGCGTAGCCGCCCAGACCTGTGACCACGCCCGCATGCTGGAGCGTCTCATCCGGGTAGAGCAGTTCTGCACCGCAGATGGCCGCACCGCCGGGGTGGGCGCACTGCCGCAGCAGTTCGGTGAGCCACTCGCCGTTCCGCACTTCCACGTCATTATTCAGCAGCAGCAGGTACTCTCCCTCTGCCGCCTTCCGGCCAAAGTTGTTGATGGCCGAGAAGTTGAAGCCCTTTTCCGGCCATGTGACCACCTTCAGGCCCTCATACCGCTTCTCCGCTTCCTTATAATAAGCAAAGGTCGCCGGGTCGGTGGAGTTGTTCTCAATGACGATGACCTCAAAATTGTCCCACCCGGTCTTAGACCAGATGCTGTGGAGGCACTTTTCCAGATCGTCGGTGTGGTCTTTGCTGGGGATGAGGATGCTCACCTTCGGGTCGCCCACGATGTCCCACTTCACCCGGTAGGTACTGGGGAAGAGGCCGTCTTCCACCGTGCCGGTGCGCCCGGTGCGGGCCAGATGGTCGGCCAGCGCCTTTTTGGCCGCAGCCGCCACATAGGGCTTGGCCTCGGTGCCGCCGGAGGTAGAACCGGCGTGGACACGCCAATAATAGAGCACCTGCGGGAGGTGAGCCGCGCCGCCGGTCTGCTCAATGAGCCGGAGGAAGAGGTCATGGTCCTGACTGCCGTCGCACTCGGGCCGCTCCCCGCCGATCTGCTCATACAGGGCCCGCTTAAAAACGGCAAGATGGCAGATATAGTTGCAGCAGAGCAGATAATCCGGAGCGTAATCGGGCTTGAAATGGCCCACCATGGGCTTTCGGATGTCTTTGGTGAAAAGCGCTTCATCACTGTAGAGGAAGTCGTCCGGCTCTCCCCGCTGCCGGAGCATCCGGATTGCCTTCCCCATGGCATACATCGCATGGGGTGCCAGCACATCGTCGTGGTCGGCCAGAGCGAGATATTCTCCTGTGGCAAGGGTCTCCGCCGCGTTGGTGTTGGCCGCGATGCCCTTGTTTTCGACCTTTTTGTATACGATGTGTTGATTCTTCTGCTGATACTCCCGCACGATACGTTCCACCTCAGGGTGGGCATCGTCGGATGCATCCGCAAGGCAAAGCTGCCCGTTGGGAGCCGTCTGATTTACGAAAGAATCCAGAAATTCCCGCAGGTATTTTTCGGGTGTGTTATACAGGGGCGTCAGGATGGAGATGATGGGCAGGCCGCAGTTTTCGGCGGTCTTCCCTGCCATCTCAGCCCGCTGGGCTTCCAGTACCTTTTTGCCGGGCAGATAGCGGGCCCGCTTGCCGAAAAAGCGGCGGCGGAAAAAGCCTGCACCCCGCTGCAGCATGGTGGGCAGGCCCTCGTCCCGGGTGAGCTGGACGGCGTAGCCCATCAGCTCTCTGGCCCGTTTGAGTCGTACATTCATCGTTCAAGCCTCGCCCCTCTGCACGGCCTTGTAGGCGTTGCATACGGTCTCGGTGTCACCGTTCATCTTGAGGCGGCCATGGCTCAGCCACGCTACCTTGCTGCACATCCGCTCGATCTGCTCGATGGAGTGGGACACCAGAATGACGGTAGTGCCGCCTGCCATCAGCTCCTTCATCCGCTTCTCGCACTTCTGCTGGAAGAGGAAGTCGCCCACGGCCAGCACCTCGTCGGCGATGAGGATGTCTGGCTTGGTGATGGTGGCGATGGCAAAGCCGATGCGGGCCACCATGCCGGAGGAGTAGTTTTTCAGCGGCACATCGAGGAAGTTCTGCAGTTCGCTGAACTCCACGATCTCGTCGAACTTCTCATCCAGATACTTGGGCGAGAAGCCCAGCACGGTACCGTTGAGGTAGATGTTCTCCCG
>DCCL01000248.1:4557-8208 GCA_002313795.1 Faecalibacterium prausnitzii | reverse complement strand
GATCCTTTTCTATAACGGCGGGGCTCACCTCACCTGCGAGGGCTCGCCCATGCTGGAAGACCTTAAAGCGCTGGAAGCGGAAGGCGTAGAGATCCTCACCTGCGGCACCTGCCTGAATTTCTACGGCCTGACCGAGAAGCTGGCCGTGGGCGGCGTGACCAATATGTACGTCATCGCCGAAAAGATGCTGAACGCCGGGAACGTGGTCAAGCCGTGATCTATCTGGATAATGCCGCCACCACGCTGCATAAGCCCCTTGAGGTAGGGCAGGCTATGCTGGACGCCCTGAACCGGGCAGGCAACCCGGGCCGGGGTGCCCATGAGCCGACCCTTCACGCCGCAAGACTGGTATATCATGCCCGGGAGTCGCTTGCAACACTTCTCCATGCGGAGAGCCCTGACTGCATTGCCTTCACAGCTAACGTGACGCAGGCACTGAACACAGCAATCATGGGGCTCATCCGCTCCGGTGATCATGTCATCACTACGGTATGTGAGCACAACTCCGTCCTGCGGCCGCTCTACCGCCTTCGGGAGCAGGGGGCAGAGCTGAGTTTTGTGGGAGTGGATGAGCAGGGCCGTCTGCGCTATGAGCAGTTCGAGCAGCTTCTCCGGCCCAGCACAAAGGCAGTCGTCATCACCCATGCATCCAATGTGACCGGAAATCTCACCGACCTTGAACAGGTGTCGGTCTTCACTAAAAAACATGGATTATTGTTGATCGTCGATGCCGCTCAGACGGCAGGCGCACGTCCCATTGATGTGCAGGCACTGGGGGCAGATGTACTTTGCTTCACCGGTCATAAGGCACTGATGGGGCCGCAGGGCACCGGCGGGCTCTATGTCCGGCCCGGTCTGACCATTGCTCCGCTGGTGGTAGGTGGAAGCGGTGTCCACAGTTTTGACGAAGCCCACCCGGCACAGATGCCCACGGCGCTGGAAGCGGGTACTCTCAATGTGCCCAGTCTTGCGGGCCTCGGGGCAGGGGTAGACTGGCTTCTGGAGCAGGGCGTGGAAAGCCTCCATACAGAAGAACTTGCACTGACACGCCTGTTCTATGAGGGAGTGTGCGGTCTGCCCGGCGTGCAAATTTATGGCAGTTTTGCCGAGGCCGACCGTGCTCCCATCGTTTCTCTCAACTTTGGGAAAGAGGATGCCGCCCGTGCGGCGGATATCCTGTGGGAGGACTATGGCATCTGTGTGCGGGCCGGAGCCCACTGCGCGCCCCTCATCCACAAGGCTTTCGGCACGGAGAAACAGGGAATGGTGCGGTTCAGCTTCTCTCATACGAACACAGAGGCCGAGGTGCTGCAGGTCGTGCGGGCTGTCCGAGACCTTGCCGAGGAAGGGTAAAATGCGTACAAAACGACAATATATCGTGCTTTCGTTCGCATCTACGGCCCGTGCTATAGGCTGGGAAAAAGAGTGCATGGCCCGGGGCATTCCGGGGCGGCTCATCCCGCTGCCGGGCGAAATTACGGCAGGCTGCGGTCTGGGGTGGCGGATGCTTCCGGAAGACTGGCAGGCGTGGCAGGGACAGCTGAGCGCCGCAGGCTATGACGCAGCTACCGCGGTGGAACAATGACATTTCGAGGAAATAACAATGACAGAACGTGATCTTTTAGCCGCGCTGCGCGCCTCTGAAGGAAGCCGCACGCTGGCTGCGGTACTGGGCGGCGCAGAGATGGGGCAGCGGCTGCTGCTCTGTGAAGGCAGACCGGTCTGGCCTGCCGCGCCGCAGGGCCTGCTGGGACGGCATCTTCCGGAACTGGCGGAGTGCAGTGCCAGCGGCATATTGACGCTGGAAAATACACAGGTATTCGTGGAAAAATTCGGCGGCACTCCCCGGCTGGTAATCTGCGGCGGAGGACATGTGGCGCAGTCCGTGGTGCGTCTGGCTGTGATGATGGGCCTGCCCGTCACCGGGCTGGAAGAGCGCCCCGAATATGCTGATGTCCTGCGCTCTGCCGGTGCGGAAAACGTACTCTGCGGCCCCTACGTCGAAACGCTCTCTCAGGTGGGCGGGGGCATCGAATGTTATTTTGTTGTGGCCACCCGCGCCCACTCGTTTGATGTGGAGTGCCTGACCGAGATTTACAAAAAGCCCGCCGCCTACGTGGGAATGCTGGGAAGCCGCAGCCGGGCGGCCCTTGTCCGCCGGCAGCTGGTGGAAGCCGGAGCCGACCCTGCCAAAGTGGAGCGGCTCCATGCACCTATCGGCCTTGCCATCGGGGCGCAGACAGCGCAGGAGATCGCACTGTCCATCATGGCGGAGATCATCGAAGTGAAAAACAGCCGTCAGCAGACGGAAGGTTTCTCTCAGGAGCTGCTTGCGGCCATGGAGAATTGTGCTGTGCACCATATGGATTCCGTCCTCGTGACCATCGTATCCCGCCACGGCTCCACGCCCCGGGAGGTCGGCGCAAAGATGCTGGTGCTGCCGGAAGGCAAAGCCGTGGGCAGCGTGGGCGGCGGCATCATGGAATACCGTGCCCAGCAGCTGGCGGCCCAGATGTTGGCAGGCAGGGCCGCACCCCGCCAGCTGGCGGCATATTCGGCCAGTGCGCAGGAGGACGATGAGGCTCTTGCGGCCTGCGGCGGTTCCATGAAAGTGTTTTTGCAGCTCATTCGGGAGGAAAATGCCGATGAAACGTGATAACTTGATTATTGTGCGGGGAGGCGGAGACCTTTCCACCGGCACCATCCACCGGCTCTGGTCTGCAGGACTGCTGGTGCTGGTGCTGGAAGCGGAGCACCCGGCTGCGATTCGCCGTCAGGTGTCCCTTTGCGAAGCCGTTTACGAGGGGGAGACTACAGTGGAGGGCCTGCATGCCATCCGCATTGCAGCTCCTGCCGATGCCAAAGCAGTCTGGGCGCAGAATGCAGTGCCTGTTCTGGTGGATCCCGAAGGCGCAGCCATCCGCGCACTGAAACCCGCCGTGGTGGTCGATGCTATTCTTGCCAAGAAAAATATCGGCACCACGCGGGATATGGCCCCGCTGACCATTGCCCTCGGCCCCGGTTTCACGGCGGGGCAGGATGTGGATGTGGTGGTGGAGACCAAGCGCGGCCATAAGCTGGGACGCATCATCCGGGAAGGGAGTGCGATCCCCAACACGGGCGTGCCGGGCATCATCGGCGGTTATGGAGCCGAACGGGTCATCCACGCCGCAGAGAAAGGTGTGTTCCGCGATGTGCGTGCCATCAGTGATTTTGTGGAAGCAGGCGAGACCATCGCCCAAATCGAAACACCGGATGGAAGATGCACTCCGGTAAAAACAGAAATCGCAGGCATCCTGCGGGGCTTGCTGCGGGACGGCTACCCGGTGACACCCGGCTTCAAAGTAGCCGACGTAGATCCTCGCCGCTCTGAGCTGGAAAATTGTTTCCTCATCTCCGACAAGGCCCGTTGCATTGCAGGCAGTGTGCTGGAGCTGGTGGCCGCAGAGCTGTGGAAATGACTGCAGTTTGAAAAGGTTTCTGAAAAAGTCGGAGAGATAATAAAAGAAATCGTTTCCAAACAGCGTTCTGAAAAAATACTGCACAACAAAACCCGGAACCTCTTTGAGATCTGAATGGTCTCAAAAGGGTTCCGGGTTTCTGGTTTTGTGTGATTTTTTAAGCAGGGCGTACAGGCTGCTGTTGCGCTTT
>DCCL01000248.1:0-4521 GCA_002313795.1 Faecalibacterium prausnitzii | reverse complement strand
ACAACAGCTTACCAGTTCTGCTCCATTTTACGGATGAAATTACGTATGATAGAGAGATATGGCTCAGAACAGCCGCTCGTCGGCATCCAAGCCGTAGTCCGTCAGGCACTGCCGGAACGCATCCAAGGTGCAGTTGAATGCAATGCCGTGCTCTTTCAGTTTCCCGGTATCCATCAGGAGGTTCCTGCTCCACTCGGCGGGCTCAAGCTTCGGCTCCACCCGCAGCAGACGAGCAAAATGTTTGGCTGTGTCGTACATATTATAATTGTTTCCACTGCCGAAGTTGTATACACCGCCGGGCAGCTCCATGGCGGGGATGAGGTTGCTGATGACCTCCCGCACATAGCTTACGCCCCGGTGGTCGTTCACGGAGAACCGCATCATTTCGCAGGTGCGAGCCGCTTTCAGAAGATTCAGGGGCAGATTTCCCCGGATGGGCAGCTTATAGCCCGGGAAATCATACATCCAGGTCAGGCGCAGCAGCACAGCGTCCGGGCATTGAGCCAGCACCCGGTTCTCAGCTTCCAGCTTATGCCGTCCGTAGACGTTGGAAGGGGAGAACGGCAGTGCCTCAACCAGCGGTCCCTGCTTCTCCACCCCGGCGTATACCTGGTCGGAGCTGAAGGAGATCAACTTTGCGCCCGCCCGTGCAGCAGCTTTTGCCACCCATTCGGGCAGAAGGGCGTTGGCCCGATAGGAGGCTTCAGGGTTCTGCTCACAATACTGGGTGTTGGAGAGCGCAGCCGTGTGGATGACCACATCCGGTGTTTCGTTCCAGATAAAGGCCTCTACAGAGCTTTCGTCTGCTTCGGCAAGAAAATCATGGGGAAAGGCGCAGAGCTCATACAGCCCCCGCCACTGGTCAAGGATGCGTGCGCCGACAAAACCGCCCGCGCCGGTCACAAGAACTTTTTTCATAGGGTGTCTCCGGGTGTCTCCTCAGTGGATGAGCACCAGCTCCAGCAGGAACACCACGGCACAGCAGGCCACGGATACCTGGAACAGGCTGGCCCCGAACCATGCCGCAGCGATGCCAACCACCAGTGCCACAGCACCGGCAATGGGGCTCTGGGTGGCGTTGACGATAGCCGGGAAGGTCATTACCGCCAGCGTAACGTAGGGCACATAGTAGAGGAACGACTGGATGAACTGATTTTTGATAGGTTTGCGGATAAGGGTCAGCGGCAGGATGCGGATGGTATAGGACACTGCAAACATCACCGCGATGTAAAGCCAGTTGCTGCGAATCATTGCTCTGCCTCCTCGGTCTGGTCATTCTGCTTGACGGGGAACAGCAGCGCACCGGCGCAGGAGATGGCCACCGTCAGGATAATGGTGCGGGTGCCGTCCGAAAGGGCGGAGATACCCGGCAGATAGGTGCAGGCATAGCTCAGCGCAAAGCTGATGACCACAAGTGCCGCCACCACCTTGTCTTTCCGCGCCGGAGGGATGATGATGGCGAGGAACATGCCATAAAGGGCCACGCTCAGGGCGCTGACAGCCCGCAGGGGCAGCAGGTTGCCCGCGATGATGCCCAGTGCGGTGCCCGAAGCCCAGGCCGGGGCAGCCAATGCGATGGCACCGTAGGTGTAGAAGGGGTTCAGATAGCCGGGCCGGGCAATGGTGATGCCGAACAGCTCATCGGTGACATCATAGCCGATGATGAGCCGGTGGAAAAACGGGGTGCCAGGGGCAAACCGCTGAGCCAGAGCGCAGCTCATCAGCAGATAGCGTGCGTTGGCAATGAGGGTGATGATGGCGACTTCAAGATAGGTGGCCCCACTGGCAATGAGGGCAAAGGCAGCGTATTCGCCGGCCGAAGCGTTGTTGAGCAGGCTTGCCACAAAGCCCTGCAAGGGGGTGAAGCCGGCCGTCCGGGCCGCAATGCCCAGTGAGAATGAAACAGCAAAATATCCCAGCGCGATGGGCACACCGTCCCGCATTCCCTCGCAGAACACCTTGCGGCTGAATGCGTAAGGCTTTGCGGGCTGTGCGGAGCGGAGGGTCTGTCTGGACTGCTCCTTCGTAGATTCCATGAAAATGCTCCTTTCCGATTTCAAACACAAATCTTATTATACCATATCCCACAGAAAAATGACATTCTGCGACAAACGAAAAAACCACAGCTTTCAGGGGTGAAAGCTGTGGTTTTTTCAGCAATATGAGGCTTCTCAGCCTGCCACGTCTTCGAACTGGCTGTTGTAGAGGTCGGCATAGAAGCCGCCTGCCTCAATGAGCTGGTCGTGAGTGCCCTGTTCCACGATGTCGCCGTCCCGCATCACGAGGATGAGGTCGGCGTCCTTGATGGTAGAGAGCCGGTGGGCGATGACAAAGCTGGTGCGGCCCCGCATCAGGTTGTCCATGGCGGTCTGGATGCGCTGCTCGGTGCGGGTGTCCACGCTGCTGGTAGCCTCATCCAGAATGAGGATGCGGTTGTCGGCCAGGATGGCCCGGGCAATGGTCAGCAGCTGCTTCTGACCCTGGCTAACGTTGGAAGCGTCTTCGTTTAGCTCCATCTGGTAGCCGCCGGGCAGGGTGCGGATGAAGTGGTCGGCGTTGGCTGCCTTGGCGGCGGCGATGACCTCTTCATCGGTGGCGTCCAGTCTGCCGTAACGGATGTTCTCCATGATGGTGCCCTTGAACAGCCAGGTGTCCTGCAGCACCATGCCGAAGCCTTCCCGGAGTGCACTGCGGTCAAAGTCCCGCACATCGTGGCCGTTCAGGGTGATGGAGCCGGAGTTGACGTCGTAGAAGCGCATCAGCAGTTTGACCATGGTGGTCTTGCCGGCACCGGTGGGGCCGACGATGGCCACCTTCTGGCCCGGCTTCACGTTGCAGCTGAAATCCCGGATGACGATCTTTTCGGGGGTATAGCCGAACTTCACATGGTCGAAAGTCACCTGACCGTCGATGCAGCTGGGGTCTGCCCGGCGGGCCGGGTCGGCCAGCTGCTGTTCTTCCGGCTCATTCAGGAACTCGAACACACGCTCAGCGGCAGCAGCCATGCTCTGCAGCATGTTCGACACCTGAGAGAGCTGCTGGATGGGCTGGGTGAAGTTCTTGACGTACTGGATGAATGCCTGAATGTCGCCGATGGTGATGATGCCGTTGGCGGCGAATATACTGCCTACAATGGCGACGGCCACATAGCCCAGGTTGCCCACAAAGTTCATGATGGGCTGCATCAGGCCGGAAAGGAACTGGCTCTTCCAGGCGGATTCATAGAGCTTATCGTTGGCGGCGTTGAAGTCGTCCAGCACGGCAGATTCCCGATTGAAGGCCTTGATGACGTTGTGGCCGGAGTAGACTTCTTCCACCTGTCCGTTCACTACGCCCAGAGTAGCCTGCTGGGCCTTGAAGTATTTCTGGCTGAACTTCACCACCAGCATCACCAGTGCCAGCGATACCGGCAGGATGAGCAGGGCAATGAGGGTCATCCGGGGGCTGATGGAGAGCATCATGATGAGGACGCCCACCATGGTGGTCACACTGGTGATGAGCTGGGTGATGCTCTGGTTCAGACTCTGGCCGAGGGTATCCACATCGTTGGTGATGCGGGAGAGCACCTCGCCCACGGTGCGCTTTTCAAAGTAGGCCAGAGGCAGGCGGTTGATCTTTTCGCTGATCTGGCGGCGCAGGTCATAACAGACCTTCTGGGAGAGGCCGCTCATCAGCCAGCCCTGCACGAAACTGAAAGCGGCAGAGCAGAGATACATGGCCAGCAGCACCAGCAGAATTTTGCCGATATAGCCGAAATCGATGCTGCCCACGCCCCGCAGCTTTGCCACCCAGCCGGTGGCGAGGGCCGTGGTGGCTTTGGCGAGGATCTTCGGGCCTGCAATGTTGAAGATGGTGGAGAGGATCGCGAACACTACCACGACGATGAGGGAGATCTTATAGCGGCTCATCTGGCGCAGCAGCTGCATCAGACTGCCCTTGAAATCCTTGGCACGTTCTGTGGTCATACGTCCGGGATGCGGCATATCACTCACCCTCCTTTCCAGTGTTCAGGTCTTTCATGTCCAGTTCCTTCTGGCTCAGCTGGCTGCGGGCGATCTCCTGATACTCGGGGCAGCTGACCATGAGCTGAGCATGGGTGCCCTTGCCCACGAGACGGCCTTCATCCAGAACAAGGATCTGGTTTGCGTGCAGCACAGTGGAGATGCGCTGTGCTACGATGATGACGGTGGCGTTGTCGGTCTGGGCCTTGAGGGCGCGGCGGAGCGTCACGTCCGTCTTGTAGTCCAGCGCGGAGAAACTGTCGTCGAACAGATAAATTTTCGGGTCTTTTGCAATGGCACGGGCGATGGAGAGCCGCTGCTTCTGTCCGCCCGAGACGTTGGAGCCGCCCTGTGCGATGGGACTTTCGTAGCCCTCCGGCTTTGCCGAGATGAAATCCTCCGCCTGCGCGATGGAAGCAGCCTTCTTCATGGCTTCGTCAGAGATGTGTGCCCCGCCGAATTTCAGGTTGGACTCGATGGTGCCGCTGAACAGCACGCCCTTCTGGGGCACATAGCCCAG
>DCCL01000037.1 GCA_002313795.1 Faecalibacterium prausnitzii | reverse complement strand
GGCGGTCGTCACTGCTGCATTGCAGGATGAGTGGAGTCCAGAGGATGAGAGGGGGCGTCGACCCCCCCTCTCGTCCTCTGGCCCGCGGAGCGAATTGCAACTTTACGAAAGCAGAAAACCTAATCCCCGCTACAGGCGGGCACTACCATTCACCTCATAAAACTCCCCTCATCCCGCATAGGTTTCTTTCCAGCACACCAGTACCTCGCCTCCCCATAAGAAAGGTGTCCCCAAAAGGTGCCAGAGAAGCCTACTCCGGCACCAGAATACAAACCAGCTTCACCATCCAGCGCAGGAAGGGCAGCCAGAGCAGTGCGCAGAGAACATTGAACAGCGTGTGGGCATTCGCGATCTGCCGGGAGATGACTTCTAGCTCCGGGCCTTTGGGAGAGACGAACTCCACCAGCCGGACGAACCAGGGCAGCAGGGCCGCTGCCAACAGGCTCCCGCTCAGGTTGAAGCAGCTATGGGCCAATGCCGCCCGGAGAGCATCTTTTCCCTGCCCAACACAGGCCAGCAGGGCCGTGACTGTCGTGCCGATGTTGTCCCCCAGCAGGATGGGCACTGCCCCGGCCAGCCCCAGCACACTGTGGATGCCGTCCGGCCCCGGCTGCTCTGCCACGTTCTGCAAAAGGGCGATGGTGGCCGAACTGCTCTGCACCACCATAGTCATCCCAAGCCCCAACAGGATACCCAGCAGCAGCGACTGCTGCACCCGGGTCATCCAGGCCAAGAATACTTCCTGCCCGGCCAGCGGCTGCAATGCACTGCTCAGGATGCCGATGCCCTCAAAGAGCAGTCCGAAAGAAAACAGCGCTTCGCCCACCGCCTGCCGACGGGGGCTGCGGGCCGCAAAATCCACCGCAAATCCCAGAAACAGCACCGGATACACCAGCGCCTGAGCATCAAAGGCGATGAGCTGCGCCGTCATGGTGGTGCCGATGTTGATGCCATAGATGACTGCCACCGCCCGGGGCAGCTCCAGAAGCCCCGCACTGACAAAGCCGATGACCATCACCGTTGCCGCTGAGCTGCTCTGGAGCACGGCTGTCACCACCAGCCCGGTGAGGACGCCCAGCAGCGGTGTTGCCGTCAGACGGGCCAGCAGCCGTTTCATGGCATCCCCTGCTGCCCGCTGCAGCGCCCGGCTCATCCGGTCCATCCCATAAAGGAACATCGCCAGCCCGCCAAACAGGGCAAAGATCATCTGTGCTCCCTGTTCCATCCGCACACCCCCTTCTGTCCACTGTATGAGGGCCTGTCCGGTCTCATGCAAAAAAGCCTCCCGGAGAAAGCTTTGTGTCAGCTTCTCCGGGAGGTTTTTTGTATGATTCAACTTTTTATCACACCAGTCCCAGTTCTTCAAAGGCCCGGGCGATGCCATCTTCGGTGACAGCCGGACAGACCCGGTCACAACACTTTTTCAGCCGCTCCGAACCATTTGCCATGCAGACACTGGTGCCCACCACTTCGGTCATCTGCAGGTCGTTGTCACTGTCGCCAAAGCCAATGGTATCCGCAAGGCTGACGCCCAGATGGTCGCAGATGGCCCGGATGCCGGTACCCTTATTGAATCTGCGGTTGATGAGTTCCCCGTTGAGGATGCCGGTATCCGTGGAACCAATGAGGCTCTCGCAGAACAGATACCGGTCCTCATAGAGTCTCTTCGCCTCGTCGAGAGCTGCAGCGTTTCCTGCAATGTAGACTACCTTATAGACCGGCTCCCCGTGGTACTCACTGAGGGGTCGGATGGTCATGCCGAACTCCATCATCTTGCGCCAGCGTTCGGCTTCGCTGTTCAGCACGCCGCTCTTCTCCATCATCCCGGCATACCGCTCGATCATCTGCACCCCGCCGTAGGTATCATCCCGGGTCTCGAGGGTGCACTCCACACCGTGGCGCTCCATGGCGCTGCGCAGGCCGACCACATCCTCCGGCGGCATGGTAATATCCACCAGAATATCATCCCCGCAGCCCACATAGCCGCCTGCACTGCACACAAAGCCATCAAAACCATAGTGGAAAAGCGTTTTTGTCATCCGCAGGTTTCGCCCGGTGCAGAGAAAGAGCTTATGCCCCTTTGCCCGGGCTTTTTTCATAGCCTGCACCGCGCTGTCCGGCACGACCATCTGGCCCGGCGGCAGCAGGGTGCCGTCAATATCCAGAAAAACCAGTTTCCGTTCCATATCACTTCTCCTGTCTGCTCAGTGGAACAGCAATCCCATGGTAAAGGCCCTTACCAGCAGGCCCAGCAGGAGCACGCCCAGCAGCACGATGCCAAGGGCGCGGCTCTGGCCGCGCTGCCGTCTTCTGCGGCGGGAGTTGCGGTTCCGGCCGTTCCGGTTTCCGGAGCTCTGCTTTCTGCCAGAACCGTTCCGGCCTGAGCTGGCCCGGCTCCCGCTGCTCTGACGCCTGCGGCTGTCACTCTTCGTGCCGGAGCTGCTGTTTCTGCGGCGGGGAGCAGGCGCATCGTCTTCATCCTCTGCCCGGCTCTGCGGCTCAATGGTATCTGCTGCCCCGCAGCGGGAGAGGAAATCCTCTGCCATCCGGTAGTATTTTTCCAGATCACTGTTGCTCAGCGCCGTGCCTGCATAGCCTGCTTCCAGCTCCTCCACGGCCTCATTGAAGCGGATCGCCGCCTGTGCCGCAGCGGTCTTGTCGGAGGCATGTGCAGCCTCGTTGCGGGCCATCCGCACTGCGTTGCAGGCCCGGCGGGCCGCAGAAGGCCGGGGTGCATCCCCCAGCAGATCCAGCGGACGGGAAGCATCTTTTTCCGGGTCCAGCAACACCCGCATACACAGGGTGGTGTCCAGTTGCTGCCAGCCGGTGCGGCCGTTCAGGTCGGGCAGACGGTCGTAGTAGTCCGGGCTCTCCTTCTGGCGCTGGGCCAGATGCTGCATCAGGGCATCCACGCTGTGGGCACCGGGTTTCTGCTCCCAGTGCCAGCGCATCAGTTTCCGGCTCATATCATCGCAGGCCGCTTTTATCTCAAAGGCAGTCTGTAAGTATTCTTCTGCCATAATCAACTTCTCCTTACTTCTACGATAAAACAGCGGAGGAAACCTCGGTCTCCTCCGCTGTATCCCAGATTATTTACAGGATGAACTGCGAATACACAAAGCCGCAGAGCGCAATGCCTGCGCACACGATGGCAGTGATGGGCGGCACCCAGCGGATCAGCGTCTCAGCGATGCTGTCGCGAGGGTCTTCCTCATCGTAGTCGTCGTCTGCCTCGTCCAGCGGCTGAGCCTGCAGGCGGGAAGGTGCGGCCTTAGCCGAAGGCACCACGCGGGTGCCGTACTTTTCCTCGTCTGCGCTGTAGGACTTGGCCGGGCGCACCGGCTCCGGCTGGCGGGGCAGCACCCGGGTAGCTTCCGGCTCTTCCGTCCGGGACATCACGCGGGTGGTATCCGCTTCCGCAGGAGCATAGCTCCGGGCCGGAGCAGCCGGGCGGGGCGGGATGACGCGGGTAGCATCTTCCCGCACTGCACCCACGATGCGGGTAGGCTCCTCTGCAGGAGCGGCAGGCCGCGCCGGTTCCGGCGGAGCCACATTCAGCGGCTCTTCCGGCTCCTCGGGCTGGAGCAGCGAGTTCAGGGCATTCTGCAGCAGGATGCGGTCGCTGCCGCACTCGGAGCAGTAAACGGTATCCTCTTCCTTCGGATGGAAGGCACCGCAGGCGCAGTACCAGCCGTTCTCGAACACCTGAGGCATATACTTCATGCCGGTGCGGTTCATCCGGATCTCCAGAGCCTTCTGCATTTCGGGGCTCAGGCGGCGGGGAGCCGGCAGGCGCACCCGCTTGATGTTGTCCAGATGGACGACCTTCTTGCCGCTGTAGACGTTCCGCAGGGTGACGTCCACGCTGGTGATGGCTTTCTGGGTGACGAACACAGCATCGTCCATGCCAAAGGTCTCGCCGGGCTTGGCGGCGATGTCACGGTACTCGAACTCGTCCTCACAGAGGATGATGCCGTCCACGCCCTTGCATTTGAAATGGATCTCCAGCGCCGTCAGGGTAACACGGGAAATGTTCTTAAAGGTCAGACAGACCGCGTGTTCGCCGCTGACCTCGCCCTTGAGCAGTTCCACGCAGACGAACTGCACCGGACTGCCGGGGGTGTAATAATTGGCCCGGGTCTGCGCGACCGGTTCAAAATTTTCCTCCACAACACTCTCCCCTTTCGTTGTTATTCTTCGCTGGCGCTGTCGGCCTCAGGTGCCTGAGCCGGGGCTTCCGGAGCCGGAGTCTCTGCCTCGGGAGCAGCATCCACCGGCTCTGCCTTCTCGGCAGGTTCTGCGGTCTCTGCTGCTTCGGCCTGCTCTACCGGCTTTACCGGCTCTGCATCGGCAGGCTTTTCATCGCTGTCCTCACGGGGAGGCAGGGTCTCGCCTGCCATCACAGCGTTGAACTCCTTCTCGTTCAGCTTCTCGCGCTCCATCAGAGCCTTGGCCAGCGCATGGAGCTGGTCGATGTGCTCCGTCAGGGTGCGGCGGCAGGTCTCGTAGGCCTCATCGATGATATCCCGCATCTCGCTGTCGATCTCGGCAGCGGTGCTCTCGCTGTAGCCCTTGCCCTGACCGAAGTCACGGCCAAGGAAGGTCTCTTCCTGAGAGGTGCCATAGACCACAGGGCCAAGCCGCTCCGAGAAACCGTACTTGGTGATCATCTGGCGGGCGATGTTGGTAGCCTGCTGCAGGTCGTTGGATGCACCAGTAGAGATATCATCCAGAATGAGCTGCTCTGCTACGCGGCCACCCAGACTGGACACGATATCCTCGAACATTTCGCCACGGGTGACGTAGCTGCGGTCTTTTTCGGGCAGATACATGGTGTAGCCGCCTGCCTGACCGCGGGGGATGATGGTGATCTCGTGCACACGGGGGTGATGCTTGCAGTAGAAGCCCGCCACAGCGTGGCCCGCCTCATGGTAGGCGGTGAGCTTTTTCTCTTCGGGGGTCACGACGCGGCTCTTCTTCTCGGGGCCTGCCATGACCTTCATGGAAGCTTCCTCGATATCCTCCATGGTGATGGCCTTGCGGCTGCGGCGTGCAGCCAGCAGAGCGGCCTCGTTGACCAGGTTCTCAAGATCCGCGCCCGCAAAGCCTGCGGTGCGCTGTGCGATGACCTTCAGGGACACATCGGGAGCCAGAGGTTTGTTCTTGGTGTGGACTTTCAGGATTTCCTCACGGCCCTTGACGTCGGGCAGGCCCACATACACCTGACGGTCGAAGCGGCCCGGGCGGAGCAGTGCCTTATCCAGAATGTCAGCACGGTTGGTAGCGGCCATGACGATAACGCCATCGTTGGCCTCAAAACCGTCCATCTCGACCAGCAGCTGGTTCAGGGTCTGCTCGCGCTCGTCGTGACCGCCGCCCAGACCGGCACCGCGCTGACGGCCCACAGCATCGATCTCATCGATGAAGATGATGCAGGGCATGGTCTTCTTTGCCTTGTCGAAGAGGTCACGCACGCGGGATGCACCCACGCCGACGTACATCTCCACGAAGTCGGAACCGGAAATGGAGTAGAAGGGCACGCCAGCCTCGCCTGCACAGGCACGGGCCAGCAGGGTCTTGCCGGTACCCGGAGGGCCGACGAGCAGCACGCCGTGAGGGATGCGTGCACCCAGAGAGTTGAACTTGTCGGGGCTCTTGAGGAACTCCACGACCTCTTTCAGCTCTTCCTTTTCTTCGTCCTCACCGGCCACATCGGCAAAGGTGGCAGTTTTCTTGTTCTCGTGCTCGTCCTTCACCTTGGCCTTGCCCACGTTCATAATGCCGCCGCCACCGGCACCGCCCCGCATCATGGAAAAGAGCAGGAAGCCGGTGCAGCCCAGCATGCCCAGATAGAAGATGATTTCCATCCATGGGATGGTCTCCTTGAGGGAAGTGTAATCGTAGGTCATGGGCGCGTCCGGGTTGGCTGCGTCGTAGGACTGGATATATTTATCCACGTTCTCAATAAAGACGTAGGCATAGGGCAGCTTGTAGCGAACGGTAACGGTGCCGTCGCTCTCCTCCACCGCGCCGGTGGATTCTGAAGAGCTGCCGGAGAACATACCGCTCAGCAGGCCGCCGGTGGATTCCGAGGTGCTCTGGATGGAAGAAGCATCCGGCAGGGGCAGGTCACCCTCTTTCAGGTTCATGGTGATGATGCTGGTGTTCCGGTCCAGCGTAAAGGACGTGACCTGATTGTGCTCGAAGTAATGGACCACGGTGGAGTAGCTCATGGTTGAGCCGCTGGTGCTGCCCGAACTGCTGCCCATCACCGACCAGACCATCAGCACAGCGGCCAGCACCAGTGCGAGGATCAGCGGATTGAAACGAGGTCTCTTAGGTTGCAAAAAGAATCAACTCCAGTTCTGGTTTTATTTATTATTTCTCGTAGACGCAGGGCTTGAGCACGCCGATGTAAGGCAGGTTGCGGTACTTCTCGTCGTAGTCGAGGCCATAGCCCACCACGAACTCATCCGGCACAGCGAAACCCTCGTAGTCGGGGGCAATATCAGCCTTGCGGCGGCTGGGCTTATCGAGGATGGTGCAGATCTTCACCGAGTTCGGGTTGCGCATCTTGAGCATGGGCACAAGGTTGGAGAGGGTAATGCCGGTGTCGAGGATGTCCTCCACAATGAGCACATCCTTGCCAGACAGGTCGCCGTCCAGATCCTTGATGATCTTGACCAGACCACTGCTGGTGGTATTGCTGCCGCCGTAGCTGGACACCACCATGAAGTCGATGCTACAGGGAATGGTCACGGCGCGCATCAGGTCTGCCATAAAGACCACCGAGCCCTTGAGGATGGAGACGAGGACGAGGTTCTTGCCCTCATAATCCCTGCTGATCTGAGCGCCCAGCTCAGCCACCTTTGCTTTCAGCTTCTCTTCCGAAACGAGGACTTTCATAATATCGTCATTCATGCTCATAATTCCGGTTCCTCCCGATTTTGTAGTTCCACCTGTAACAGCTGTGCGGTGTCCGGTCCCGGGGCCAGCCCCTCGGCAAAGCCCGCGCCGCAGACCCACAGCACCTGTTTTTCCGCTGCCAGCAAGGGCAGCGTCTCCCGTTCCCGGGGCGGGATGCCCGCCTCATTCATCCATTTGCGCAGCTCCCGGCTCACACCGCCCCGCCCGGCAGGACGGTAACGGTCGCCCGGTTCCCGGCAGCGCAGCCGCAGAACAGGATACAACGTAGTTATTTTAGCATAATCCGCCTGATTTTTTAAGTCTTTTTTATGAACGGCCTGTGTTTTTTCTTCAAAACAGACAGAAATCACCCGGATTTTCAGGATTTTGCCATCCGGGAGCAGATATTCCCCGCCTTTCGGTAACGGAACCTCACAGTTCAGGCCGTCGGTCTCCGGCTTCCGGGCCGCTTTATTTCCACTCATTTCTTCCCGCCAGAGCAGCTCTTCCCGGGCGCAGAGACGGACGGCTGAAGTGAGTTGCACTGCGCCGCTGCCGCTCTGCACCAGCTCCGACAGCAGGCGGATATATTTTTCTTCAGCATCCCGCACCGGCTCCACAAGGCTGTGGAGAGCCGTATCCAGAATGAGCGGGTCTGCCTTTTGCAGGCCGTCCAGCTTCCAGACCGGCTGACCGGTGCGGAGTGCCCGCCCTGCACTGCCGGGCAGGCCCATCGGCTCTGTTACCCGGGCCGTTTTCAGCAGCGATTCTGCCTGCCGGGTAAAATATGCATCGGCCCGAGCCGCTTTCTCGCAGAAGCGGGCAAGATTGCGCTCTGCGGCACTGTTGGCCGCACAGAGGGCAGGCAGCGCCCCATGGCGCAGCCGGTTCCGGGCGTAGTCGTCAGCTTCGTTAGTCTCATCCGTCACCCAGCTCTCACCGCAGGCACGGCAGACAGCCTCGGTGTCGGCCCGCGTCAGGCAGAGTAGGGGCCGCAGATAGCCCGGGCGGCTGGGCCGGATGCCCGCCGCCCCGTGGAGCCCGGTGCCCCGGGCCAGCCGGAAGAGCAGCGTTTCCGCCTGGTCACTCCCAGTATGGGCAGTTGCAATGGCGTCTATCCCCTCGCCCAGAAGCCGCTCAAAGCAGGCATAGCGCAGGCGGCGGGCCCAGTCCTCTCCGGCCCTCGGCTTTCCCACCTCGGCTTCCAGCTCTGCGGCATGGAACACCCGCAGGGGCAGGCCCAGCCGGGCGCAGACAGCCCGGACAAATGCCTCGTCCCGGTCGGCAGTCTCTCCCCGCAGGCCGTGGTTGACGTGGCAGACCGTGAGCAAGATTCCATTTTCTTCGGCCAGCGGGCGCATCAGACAGAGCAGAGCCATACTGTCTGCCCCGCCCGAAACAGCCAGTGCCAGCCGCTTTTTTCCTTCCAACAGACTCTCCCGGACGCAGAAGTCCCGGACAGTCTGCAAAATCTCTTCGTAGTCCATCAGCGCTTGAAGTCCACATCCATGAAGCGGGTGTGTGCACCATCCCAGCCCAGCGGCACCGTGCTGGTCTCACCGTGACGGTTCTTTGCCACGATGCACTCGGCGGTATCAGCGTCCACTTCGGCCCCGTCGGGGTTCTGGCTGGCGTAATAGGAGTCGCGGTACAGGAAGAGAACGCAGTCTGCATCCTGCTCGATGGAACCAGAATCACGCAGGTCGGACAGCTGGGGCCGGTGGCTCGAGTTGTTGCCCTGCTTCTCCACGGCACGGGAGAGCTGGCTCAGCGCGATGATGGGCACATTCATCTCTTTGGCCATGATTTTGAGATTTCGGGTGATGGAGCTGATCTCCTGCACACGGTTCTCGCTGCGCTGGCCGCTGGTCATCAGCTGTAGATAGTCGATGACGATAAGACCCACGTTGGGACGGGCAGGGTCCTGATTCACCCGGCGTATCTTCGCCTTCATCTCGGTGATGGTAATGCCCGAAGTATCGTCCATATAAATCGGTGCATCGTGGAGCTTTTCGGTGGCAAGGGCCAGATATTCCCAGTCCTCAGCCCGCAGAGCACCGGTGCGGAACGCCTGACTGTCGATGCCGGCTTCTGCCGAAAGGATACGATTGGTCAGCTGCTCCTTGGTCATTTCCAGACTGAAGATAGCCACCGGCACCTTCTGCTGCATGGCAACGCGGGTGGCGATGTTCAGTGCAAAACTGGTCTTGCCCATACCGGGGCGGGCAGCGAGGATGATAAGGTCGCCGCGGCCAAGGCCGGTGAGGACGGAGTCCAGCAGCCGGAACCCGGTAGGGATTCCCTTATACTTGTCGGCGTCGGGGCCGCTGATCTTCTGCAAATTGGTCAGCGTCTCCACCATGCTGGAAGAAAGGGGGGTCAGGGCGCTGGAATCCCGGCCGGAGCGTATCTCGTAGATGCGCTGTTCAGCGTTTTCCAGCAGAAGGTCGGCGTCGGGCTCATCACCTGCGTCCTGCAGGATGTCCTTGGCTACCCCCATCAGCTGGCGTACCAGATACTTTTCCTTGACGATCTCGGCATAGGCCTTGACGTTGGAGATGCTGGGCACCGTCTCGGCCAGACCGGTCAGATAGACCTTTGCTTCGTCGGCGCTGGGGAACACGCCGTCCGAGATGACAGCGTCCAGCAGAGTGACGAAATCGATGGTCTGGTCGCTGGTAAAGAGCCGCAGCATCTCGGAGTAGATCTGGGCGTTCTGCCGGGTATAAAACATCTCCGGCTGGATGATCTCCACCAGATCGGTCAGGGTCTCAGGTTTGAGCAGCACTGCACCCAGCACGCTCTGCTCTGCCTGCATATTGTAGGGCAGGTTGATGCCCACACTTTCCAGATTCAGTTCATTGGAATAATGTCGTTCGTTCGGCAT